>CAZCFC010000257.1:0-4528 GCA_964497815.1 uncultured Cypionkella sp. | reverse complement strand
GCTGGACGTGGAAATTCTTGAGGAAGATCAGCTGACCAAACTTGGCATGGGCGCTTTGCTGGGCGTGGGGCAGGGGTCGGAAAGCCCGTCCAAGGTGGTGGTGATGCAGTGGCATGGCGGTCCGAAAGATCAGCCTCCCTTCGCGCTGGTCGGCAAGGGCGTGGTGTTTGACACCGGTGGCATTTCGATCAAGCCCGCCGCAGGCATGGAAGACATGACGATGGACATGGGCGGGGCGGGCGTGGTGGCCGGTGTGATGCGCACCCTTGCCCTGCGCGGGGCCAAGGCGAACGTGGTGGGTCTTGTCGGTCTGGTCGAGAACATGCCCGATGGCCGCGCCCAACGCCCTGGCGATGTGGTGCGTTCGATGAAGGGGGACACCATCGAAGTGATCAACACCGACGCCGAGGGCCGCCTGGTTTTGGCCGATGTGCTTTGGTACGCGCAAGACCGCTTCAAGCCGTCAGGCATGATCAATCTGGCCACCCTGACCGGTGCGGTGATCGTGGCGCTGGGGCATGAAAACACCGGCGTCTTTTCGAACGACGATGCCTTGTGCAACGCTTTCCTGAAGGCCGCCGCGTCCGAGGGAGAGGGTGCCTGGCGGCTGCCGATGGGGCAGGCCTATGATGACAAACTGAAATCGCGCATCGCAGACATGGTCAACTCTTGCGGCCGGGAGGCGGGCTCCATCACGGCGGCGCAGTTCCTGAAACGCTTCGTCAAGGATGATGTGCCGTGGTGCCATCTGGATATCGCGGGCACGGCCTTGGTAAAGGCTGAAACGGCGCTGGCCCCCAAAGGTGCGACAGGTTGGGGTGTGATGGCGCTGAACCGCCTGATCCGCGACAAGTTCGAGTCGAAGTGAGCCTGCAGTCCCCCCGCACAAACGGACAGGGCCGCCCTTGTGATCAGGGGCGGGCCTGATGGGCATCGCGATGTTCTATCATCTGACGCGGTCCACACCCGAGGACACTTTGGCGACAATCCTTCCCCGCGCCCTTGCCGCCGGCTGGCGTGTGATGCTGCGCGGCACCGATCAGGCGGCCCTGAACCGTCTGGATGCACAGCTGTGGCTCGACCCCGAAGACAGCTTTCTGCCTCATGGGGTGCAGGGTGGCCCGCATGACGCAGATCAGCCGATCCTGCTGGGAACCGGTGCCATCGGCAATTCTGCCCAAGGTCTGGTCTTGCTTGACGGTGCGGCCACGGACCCGGCCGAGGCCATGGCGCTAGAGCGGGTCTGGGTCTTGTTCGACGGCGCCGATCCCGCCGCTCTGGCCTCGGCACGGGGGCTGTGGACAAGACTGACCGCGGCCGGAATGGCCGCGCAATACTGGTCCGAAGACGGCGGGCGTTGGGAAAAGAAATCCGAGAAGGCGGCTTCGGTTCAAACGGCCTGACTGGTTCTGATTTGACTAAAATTTGCGTTCATCTGTCTCTCAATATCCCGGGGTCCGGGGCAGCGCCCCGGCGGCCGGCCACGCAGATGAACCGCCCGGATTGCGGTCGCGGATCAAAGGTGCAGGATCAAAGGTGCAGGATCATCGGCGCAGGATCATCCGGTCGCCGGCAATTTCAATCGAAAACCGCCCCAGATATTCCATCCCCAGCAAAGATCCCTCCATGTCCGCCTCGTTGACATAGGCGGTCACATCCCGGTCTTGAAACGGCCCCAACGTGACCGCGCCCAATGTCACCCGCGCCGTGCGCACAACGCCGTTGGCTGTTGCCGCCTCGCCCAGATAGCGCAGACCTGCGGGATCCAGCCCCAGGGTGCGGGCATCGGCGGGCGACAACACCACGCTGCTGGCCCCGGTGTCCGCCATGAACATCAGCTCATGGCCATCCACCAGCAGCCGCAGGTAGTAATGCCCGTCCTGCGCGCGGGGAATGATCAATTCCCCTGCGCTGCCAAGGGTTTGGCGCGGGCTTGCCGCGTTTGAAATGTCGTTCCAAAGCCCGTAACCCGCCATTAGCCCAACAAAGATCATGCCCCAGGCCAGGCTGACCCGCAGCACCTGACCCAGTTTCTGGCGGTATTCCACCAGAACCCATCCGGCAACGGCGGCCAGCATCAGACTCAGGTAGAACAGCCGCAGAACCTGATCTGACTCCATCAGATCAACCCCGTGCCGCGCACGCCGTCGATGACAAACTGCACCGACAACGCCGCCAGCAACATGCCCAAAAGCCGGGTGATCACGATGGTGCCCGTGCGCCCCAGCAACCGCTCCAGCGGCGGCGAGGCCAGCAGGAACAGAAACGTCGCCAGCATCATCGCCAGCAGCAGCCCCATCACCGCCACGGTTCCGCCCCAGCCGGGACCGGACTGACCCACCAGCAGAATCATGGTGGCAATCGCGCCGGGCCCTGCAATCAGCGGTGTGGCCAGTGGAAACACCGATGGGTCATGATCGGGGTCGGCGTGCTGTCCTTCACGCCGCTGGGTGCGGCGTTCGAACAGCATGTCCAGCGCTGTCAGAAACAGCAAAATCCCGCCTGCGATGCGAAAGGCCGGCATGGAAATGCCGATGAAACCCAGCAATGCCTCGCCCATCAGGCCAAACAGCATCAGCATGATGGTGGCAATGATGCAGGCCCGCTGTGCCATCGCACGGCGGCGGGTGGCGTCCATCCCCTGGGTCAGGGCGATGAACAAAGGCACCAGACCCGGTGGGTCGATGACCACAAACAGGGTGGCGAAGGCAGTGATCAGAAAAGCGCTGTCCATGACCAAGGTTAGGGGCAGGCGTGGGTCCGGGGCAAGCGGATTTCTCAGACGATCCGGGGGCCAAGCCCGCCGACATCAACGCCCGGGACGGACCAGAATTCGGTCGCAAAGGCGGGCAGTTGCGCCAGAACTCTTTCAAGGTCTGCACGCGGCACGGATTTGCGCAAGGCAAGCGCCGTGCCTGCCACGCAGCCATCCGGGGCAAAGTTGTGTTGGTGGCGCAGGGATTTTGCCTCGGCCGTCCAGTCGTCACGGCTGCCGGGTGCGGTGACGGGCTGGTCAAGCCGCCAGTCCGCCACGAACAGGGCCCGCAGAACGGCAGGCAAGATCTGTGCAAAGTCAATCGCTTGCTGCGGCGTCAGCCGGGACCGAAAGGCGCGCAGCACGCCTTCGACCGCCGTAAAGGTGCTGTGGTCGGTCGGCGTGCCGATGGCCTCTTGCGCATCGGCCAGAAAGGCCTGCCATTCCCGGGTTGCCTGCCGATAGGTCCAGGGCATCGGCATCAGGCCGTCGCCACCTCCAGCTTTTCCTGTGCCGACAGCCACATCGCCTCGGCGCGGTCCATGGCTTCCATCACCTCGCCGTATTTCTTGTTCCAGGTTTCCAGCTCGCCACGGCGACTGTCCTCATACAATTCGGGATCGGCCAGCTTTTTGGCCAGCTTGTCGCGCATGTCGTTGATCTTGGCCAGACGGTCTTCGGATTTCTTCACCTCGGCCCGCAGCGCCTTGATGTCGTCCTGACTGGCCCGCTTGACCTTTTCAACCGGCTTGGCGACAGGTTTGGCATCCTCATCCCCGGCCAGCAACTGGCTGCGATAGGCGTCCAGATCTTCGGTATAGGGCATCACCGCGCCCCCTTTGACCAGCCACAGCCGGTCTGCGACCAATCCCAGCAGGTGCATGTCGTGGCTGACCAGCACCACGGCGCCGGAATATTGGGTCAGGGCCTCGACCAACGCCTCACGGCTTTCCATGTCAAGGTGGTTGGTGGGTTCGTCAAGGATCAGAAGATGGGGCGCGTCGATGGTGGCCAGCAGCAGCGAAAGCCGCGCCTTCTGGCCGCCCGACAGGCGGCCCACGGCGGTTTCGGCCTGATCGGCCATCAGGCCAAAGCCCGCAAGGCGCGCGCGCAGGCGGGGCTGACCCTCGGCGGGGCGCAGGCGCATGACGTGTTGCAGGGGCGTCTCGTCGATGTGCAGCTCATCCACCTGATGCTGCGCGAAATAGCCGATCCGCAGTTTCGACGACTGCACCATCTTGCCTTCCGAGGGTTGCAGCTTGCCCGCCAACAGTTTGGAAAGAGTGGATTTTCCCTGGCCATTGCGCCCCAGCAGCGCAATGCGGTCATCCTGATCGATCCGCAGCGACAGTTTCTTCAGGATCGGCGGGCCGCCATAGCCCACAGCCACGCCTTCCATGTTGATGATGGGGGGCGAGAGTTCCTCCGGCTCGGGGAAGGTGAAAACCACCTTCTTGGCATCCTCGGGCGCGGTGATTGTCTCCATCTTCTCCAGCATCTTCACGCGCGATTGCGCCTGCGCGGCTTTGGATGCCTTGGCTTTGAAGCGGTCAACAAAGGCTTGCAGATGCGCGCGCTTGTCGGCCTGTTTGCGGGCCTCGGCCTGCAACACCGCGCGGCGTTCGGCGACCTGACGGGCGAATTGATCGTAGGGGCCGGACCAGTAGGTCAGTTTGCGGTTGTCCAGATGCAGGATACCGGTGACAGCGCGGTTCAGCAGGCCGCGGTCGTGGCTGATGATCAGCACGGTATGGGGGTATTTCTGCAGATAGC
>CAZCFC010000256.1:0-4534 GCA_964497815.1 uncultured Cypionkella sp. | reverse complement strand
AGCTATGCCTCCCCCACCTATGACGGCAGCGGTGTGCAGGCACAGACCGACCGTTTGCTGGCGGCCGAGACGCTGATCCTGTGCTTTCCGACATGGTGGTCGGGATTTCCGGCGATCCTGAAGGGCTGGTTTGACCGGGTCTGGGTGCCGGGCGTCGCCTTTGATCATGCGGTGGACGGCGGCGTGATTGCGCCGCGCCTGCATCAGTTGCGGCATGTGGTGGCGGTCACCACGCTGGGTGGGCCGTGGTGGGTGGATTGGCTGGTGCTGCGCCGCCCGCTGCGGCGGATCTTGAAAATCGGGCTGCTGCGGACCTGCGCGCCGCAGGCCCGGTTTCAGATGCTGTCGCTTTACGCAGCCGAAGCCGCAACGCAGGCGCAGGTTGACGCGTTCACCGCCCGCGTCGTCGCCGCCCTGCCGCGTTAGCGCTGACTGCTGCGCCAGTTGCCGTTGACCACCGGCTGCAAGTTGGATTTCGGCAGCGGCACGCGGCCCAGAATGTGGTCGGCGGCCTTCTCTCCGGTCATGATCGACGGCCCGTTCAGGTTGCCATTGGTCACCTGCGGAAAGATGGAACTGTCGGCCACCCGCAGCCCCTGCACCCCGATCACCCGGCATTCGGGATCAACCACGGCCAGCGGATCATCCGCCCGCCCCATCCGGCAGGTGCCGCAGGGGTGATAGGCGCTTTCGACGTGATCCTTCAGGAAGGCATCCAGTTCGGCATCGCTTTGCAGCCCGGCACCCGGTTGAATTTCCGATTTCACAAAGGGCCGCATCGCCTCTTGGCCGAACACTTCGCGGGTCAGGCGGATGCAGCGGCGGAATTCGTCCCAATCATCGGGGTGCGACATATAGTTGAACTGGATCCGCGGCACCGCCATCGGATCGCCCGAGCGCAGCGTGACCGCCCCGCGCGATTTGCTGCGCATCGGCCCGACATGCACCTGAAAGCCATGCCCACCCGCCGCCGCCTTGCCGTCATAGCGCACGGCGATGGGCAGGAAGTGGTATTCGATGTCGGGATAGTCGATGCCCTGACGCGACCGGATGAAGGCGCAGGCCTCAAACTGATTGGAGGCACCAAGGCCCGTTTTGGTGAACAGCCACTGCGCCCCAATCGCGGCCTTGCCCCATAGGTTCCAGTATTTGAACAGGGTAACAGGTTGCGACGCCTGATATTGCATATAGATTTCAAGGTGATCCTGCAGGTTCGCCCCCACGCCGGGACGATCCGCCACCACCTCGATGCCATGTTCGCGCAGGTGCGCCGCATCCCCGATCCCCGACAGCATCAACAGTTTGGGCGAGTTGATGCTTGAGGCGGCGATGATCACCTCGGACTTGGCGCGGATCACTTCGATCTGGCCCCCCCGCAGCACCTCGACCCCCACGGCGCGGCCATTCTCGATCACCACCTTGCGCGCAAAGGCGCGGATCAGCGTGACATTGCCGCGCTTTTGCGCCGGGCGCAGATAGGCGTTGGCGGCAGACCAGCGGCGGCCCTTCCAGATTGTCGCCTCCATCGCGCCAAATCCCTCTTGGGCGGCACCGTTGTAATCGGCGGTGGTTGGGTAACCCGCCTGCTGGCCCGCCTGAATGAAGGCGTTGAACAGCGGGTTCTTGCGCGGGCCACGGGTGATGTGCAGCGGGCCGTCATGGCCGCGATATTCGGCATCGCCCGTATCGCCGTGCCAGTTTTCCATGCGCTGAAAATAGGGCAGCACATCGGCATAGGACCACCCTTGCGCGCCCATTTCTTCCCATGTGTCATAATCGCGGGCGTGGCCGCGGACATAGACCATGCCGTTGATACTGGACGACCCGCCGATCACTTTGCC
The DNA here is from genome assembly GCA_964497815.1 of uncultured Cypionkella sp. GTDB lineage: Bacteria > Pseudomonadota > Alphaproteobacteria > Rhodobacterales > Rhodobacteraceae > Cypionkella. The sequence continues at coordinate 2,693 of CAZCFC010000256.1, read as the reverse complement.
GCGCGGTGTGGCCAGCACGCGCCCGCCCAGATGCGGTTCAGGATCGCTGGCAAAGCCCCAGTCGTAGATCCCCATGTTCATCGGATAGGACAGCGCCGCCGGCATCTGGATGAACGGCCCCATGTCGGTTCCGCCCTGTTCGATCACGACAACGCGCTTGCCTGCCTCGCCCAGACGGTAGGCCATGGCCGACCCTGCCGAACCCGACCCGATGATCACATAATCCGCCGTCATATCCCACTTTGCCCGCCAGTTGCGGACCCCTTGCCAAGTTTCAATAAGGTGCGTCCACCGGCCCCATGCCGACGTAGACCGATTTCACCTGCGTATAATGCGCCACGGCCGCGTGGCCGTTCTCGCGCCCGACACCCGAGGATTTCACCCCCCCGAACGGAGCCTCGACCGGGGTCAGGTTATAGGCGTTGATCCAGCATGTACCGGCCTGCAATGCCGCAATGACCCTGTGCGCGCGGGTCAGATCGGCGGTGAATACCCCCGCCGCCAGTCCGAATTCGGTGGCGTTGGCGCGGGCAATCGCCTCGTCTTCGGTTTCAAACTCCAGCACCGCCATCACCGGGCCGAACACCTCTTCGCGGGCGATGGTCATGGTGTCAGTCACGTCGGCAAACACTGTGGGCTGCACGAAACAGCCCTGCCCGCCACCGCCACAGATCAGCGTGGCGCCTTCGGCGCGGGCGGTTTCGATATAGGCCATCACGCGGGCGTGCTGCGCCTGTGACACCAGCGGGCCCATCTGCGTGGCCTGATCCAACGGATCGCCCATCACGATCGCCGCCGAGCGTTCCGCAAGGCGTTTCAGAAACGCCGCCTTGATGCCCTTTTGCACGAAGACCCTTGTGCCGTTGCTGCACACCTGCCCGGCGGAATAGAAATTCCCCAGCATGGCCGCGCCCACGGCATCCTCGACCGATGCATCGTCAAACACCATAATCGGGGATTTTCCACCCAGTTCCATCGTCACGTGCCGCACACCCGCCGCCGCTGCCGCATAAACCTTTTGCCCCGTCGCCACCGATCCGGTCAGCGAGACTTTGGCCACGCGCGGATCGGTCACCAGGGCCGCCCCAACAGCACCGCGCCCCTGCACCACGTTGAACAGCCCCGCAGGCAATCCGGCCTGAATGAAAATCTCGGCCAGTTGCAACGCACCCAAGGGGGTGACTTCGGACGGCTTGAACACCATCGCATTGCCCAAGGCCAAGGCGGGCGCGGATTTCCAGCAGGCAATCTGGCTGGGGTAATTCCACGCACCGATGCCGACGCAGACGCCCAAGGGCTCGCGGATCGTGTACACAAAATCGCGGCCCAAGGGGATGGTTTCGCCCACGACCGCGGGGGCAAGTCCCGCGAAATACTCCAGCGCATCGGCACCGCTGGGCCAATCGGCCACCAGGGTTTCCTGCAAGGGCTTGCCGGTATCCAGCGTTTCCAGCCGGGCCAGTTCGGGGTTGCGGTCACGGATCAGATCGGCGGCGCGGCGCAGGATGCGGGCGCGTTCGACCGGGCGCGTGGCGGCCCAGGCGGCTTGGGCGCGGGTGGCTGATGCCAAAGCCGCCTCGATCACCGCCGGTGTCGCCTCGTGCAACCGCGCGATCACTTCGCCAGTTGCGGGATAGATCACCTCGATCAAGGCGCCCGTGGTGTCTTCGACATAGTGGCCGTCCACGAAATGACTGGCCTTTGGTTGCGCGATCATGCGTCCCCCCCCTGCAATTGCGAATTCAGATAGGCCAGCGCCGTGGCGACCGCCGCGCGGCCATCCGGCGCGCCGGATTTCAGCACCTCGCGCAGGTACAGCCCGTCGATCAGCGCGCCGAGGCCATTGGCCACGGTTTCCGCCCGGTCCCCCGCCAAGGGCCGCAGCCCGGCCAACAGGTTCGACCGCAACCGCCGCTGATAGACCGCCAGCAGCCGCTTTGCCTCGGGCACCGTCTGCGCCAGCACCCAGAAGTTAAGCCAGGCCCCCACTGCCTCACGCCGGAAATTGGCGGCGCTGAAACTGGCGGCCAGAACCGCGTGCAGCCGCTGTTCCGGCCCATGCGCCAAGGTCAAAGCGCCGCGCACCTCGGCCCCGTACAGCGTCAGGATATGACGCATCGCGGCCAGAAACATTTCCTCTTTCGAGCCGAAGTAGTGATGCGCCAAGGCACTGGACATGCCTGCGCGCTTGGCGATCTGGCTGACCGTCACATCCAGCGATCCGACACGGCCAATCTCCACAATAGTGGCTTTGACCAAGGCCGCCTTTCGGATAGGCTCCATTCCAAGCTTTGGCATGTTGTCCCGCCTGCGATAAAATGCTTGCAATGGGCAGCTAGCTTGAAGTTTATTGACTCGTCAATCAACAAAAACTGGAAGCGTCCAATGGTCACGAAATCAACCCTGCTTGCCACCGTTGTGGCCTTTGCTTTTGTGGGCACCGCCCATGCCGAAGGCTGCGACAAAGTCATCTTCTCGGATGTGGGCTGGACCGACATCACCGCCACCACCGCCGCCACCAGTCTGGTGGTTGAAGCGTTGGGCTATGAAACCGAAACCAAGGTGCTGGCGGTGCCGGTCACCTACACAGGTCTGGCCGAGGGTGACATCGACGTGTTCCTTGGCAACTGGATGCCGACGATGGAGGCCGATATTGCCCCCTACCGCGACGCCAAGACCGTTGACACCGTGCG
>CAZCFC010000255.1:0-4546 GCA_964497815.1 uncultured Cypionkella sp. | reverse complement strand
ATGCCGCCGGGGGTGGTCCGGCCCGGGGGGGGGGGGCCGGGGTGGGGGGGGGGGGGGGGGCCACGGTTTCGGGCCTGCCCCAGCTTGACGATCACAAACTGGTGGTGCGGGGCATCCGCGCGCTGCTGGCGGGCTGACGCGGCGCTTTGGGTTTGCATCCTGCCCACTCTTACGCCACCCTGTCGCTTCCTGCCCGCAACATCGGCACATCAGTATGACGAAACCGCGCACCCGCATTCAGCAGCGAAACTCCAAAGCCATTCTGGACGCCGCCCTTGAGGTGTTTTCGCAGCATGGCTTTCGCGGGGCAACGCTGGACCAGATTGCCGATGGCGCGGGCCTGTCCAAGCCGAACCTGCTGTACTACTTCGCGTCGAAAGAGGCCGTCCACACGGCGCTTTTGTCGCAATTGCTGCACACATGGCTGGACCCGCTGCGCGCGATGAACCCCGAGGGCGACCCGACGGCCGAGATCATGGGATATGTCCGCCGCAAGCTTGAACTGTCTCGGGATTTCCCCCGCGAAAGCCGCCTTTTCGCCAACGAAGTGCTGCAAGGTGCCCCCCGCATGCGCGCGGCCATCGAGGGCGACCTGAAAGCGCTGGTTGATGAAAAGGCACAGGTGCTGCAGGCCTGGATGGATCAGGGGCGCATTGCCCGCATGCACCCGGTGCATCTGATCTTTTCGATCTGGGCGCTGACCCAGCACTATGCCGATTTCGACGTGCAGGTGCGCGCCGTGCTGGGTCCGGGCCATGACCCGTTTTCCGAGGCCGAGGAATTTCTGAACGCGCTTTTCGCCCGCTTGCTGGCTCCTTGAAAAGCCACGCTGGACCTCTTTGCGGCAAGGGTATAGACGGCGGGTCTGATTAGTCTTCGGTTCAAGGTCATGTCACAGACAGCCAATACGCCAGACGCGGTCGTCAACCCGACCCCCCTTCCCCCGCAACCAGATCACCATCCCGCCCAAAACATGGGGAAACTGGTGCTGGGCTGCATTGGTGTTGTCTATGGCGACATCGGCACCAGTCCGCTTTACGCCATGCGGGAATCACTGCATGCCGCAAGCTCGGATGGGCTGACGCGGGATGATGTGATCGGGGTCATTTCGTTGCTGATCTGGACCCTGATCCTGATTGTGACGGTGAAATACGTTGCCTTGATCATGCGGGCCGACAACAAGGGCGAAGGTGGCACGCTGTCGCTGGTGGCCTTGGTGCAGCAGGCTCTCAAACGGCGGCCGGGCTGGTTGCTGGCGATTGGCGTTGCGGGAATTTCGCTGTTTTTCGGGGATGCGATCATCACCCCGGCGATGTCGGTGCTGTCTGCCGTTGAAGGCATGGAACTGGTGACGCCAGCCTTTGGCGAATACGTGGTGCCCGTGACCATCGTCATCATTCTGGGCCTGTTCATGTTCCAAAGTCAGGGCACCGAGCGGGTATCGACGTTTTTCGGCCCGATCATGGTGACGTGGTTTGTGGTGATGGCCGCCATGGGGTTAAGCCATGTGTTCGACGATCTGACCATCCTTGCCGCACTCAACCCGGCCCATGCCGGCAGCTTTCTGATCACCAATGGCCGCGCGTCCTTCATCGTGCTGGGATCGGTGTTTCTGGCTGTGACCGGAGGAGAGGCGCTCTATGCCGACATGGGCCATTTTGGCCGCCGCCCGATCCGTCTGGCGTGGGGGTTATTGGTGTTCCCGGCGCTGACGCTCAGCTATCTGGGCCAAGGGGCCCTGGTTCTGGCCCACCCCGAAACGGCCGGAAATCCGTTCTTTCTGATGGCTCCGGACTGGGCGCTGCTGCCTTTGGTCATTCTGGCCATGGCCGCCACCGTCATCGCCAGTCAGGCCGTGATCTCGGGGGCGTTCTCGATGATGCAGCAAGCGGTGCAGATGGGACTGCTGCCGCGTCTGGAAATCCGGCACACATCTGAAACGCAGTTGGGGCAAATCTATTTGCCAAAGGTCAACATGATCTTGCTGGTTGGGGTGCTGTGCCTTGTGGTGGCGTTCGGGTCATCTTCCAACCTTGCCTCGGCCTATGGCATCGCGGTGACGGGCGATATGGTGATCACCTCGATTCTGGCCTTTGTGCTGTTGCTGAAAGCATGGAAATGGCCCCTGTGGCTGGTGCTTTTGGTGATGGTGCCGATCATGGCGGTGGAAGGGTTGTTCCTGGGCGCCAACCTGATCAAGCTGCCCGATGGCGGCTATGTGCCGGTTCTGATGGCCGCGACCATGTGTTTCGTGATCTGGACCTGGGTGCGTGGCACCGCCCACGTGCAGCGCAAGGCCCATGATGCCGCCGTGCCTTTGGCCAAACTGGTGGCCATGCTGGAGAAATCACAGCCCATCGAAGTGCCCGGCACCGCCGTGTTCCTGACCCAGGACCCCGACACCGCCCCTTCGGCCCTGCTGCACAACATCAAGCACAACCGCGTGCTGCATGCCCAGAACTTCATCGTCACCGTCGGCGTGGCCCCATCCCCCACCGTCAACGACAACGCCCGTATCACGCTGGAGCGGTTGAACGACAAGTTCCTCAAGGTGCGGCTGGTGTTTGGCTATATGGAAACCCCCAACGTGCCGCGTGCGCTGGCTTTGGCGCGACGTCGGGGCGAAAAGTTCGACATCATGACCACGTCGTTCTTCCTGAACCGCCGCAGTTTCCGCACGGCGCGCAATCACGGCCTGCCATTCTGGCAGGAACGGGTGTTCATCTCGCTGACCAAATCGGCGTCGGACGCCACCGCGTTTTATTGCCTGCCGTCAAACCGGGTGGTTGAATTGGGGCAGCAACTGGCGATCTAGCCGATGATCCGCTTCATCGCCCCAGCTGCAATTTCAAAGGATTGCAGACGCGCTGCGTGGTCATGGATCATCCCCGTCAACATGATTTCATCGGGGCGGAACTGATCCAGCAACTGGCGCAATTGCGCCTCGACCGATCGTGCCGACCCCACGGCGGCACAGGCCAGCGCGCGATTGACCTCGGACAGCATCTGCGGCGGCACCTCGGACAGATCAGCCTGCGGACGCGGCAGCTTGCCGGGCCGCCCCAGCCGCAGCCGCGCAAAGGCCAGCACCTGGGACGAGCGCAGAAGTTCCGCCTGCGCATCCGTTTCTGCAGCACAAACCCCGGCCGCCATCATGAAATAGGGTCGCGGCAGATGGGCCGACGGCCGGAAGGTGGCGCGATAGGTTTCCGCCGCCTCTTCCAGCATCGCGGGTGCGAAATGGCTGGCAAAGGCATAGGGCAGGCCCAGATAGGCCGCCAACTGCGCGCCATACAGGCTGCTGCCCAAAATCCAGACCGGCACCCCGGTACCTTCGCCCGGCAGGGCGCGCACCTGTGCCGCCGGATCATGCGCGGCAAAGTAGTGCATCAGTTCGACCACATCCTCGGGGAACTGATCGGAGGCCTGCAGATGGCGCCGCAGCGCCCGCGCCGTGGCCATATCGGTTCCGGGGGCGCGACCGATGCCCAGATCTATCCGGCCCGGAAACAACGTCTCAAGCGTGCCAAACTGTTCGGCAATCACCAACGGCGCGTGGTTCGGCAGCATGATGCCCCCGGCGCCAACCCGAATGCGCTGCGTCGCGGCGGCCACGTGACCGATCACCACCGCCGTCGCCGCCGAAGCAATGCCCGGCATGTTGTGGTGTTCGGCCAGCCAGAAGCGGTGATAGCCCTGCGCCTCGGCCATCTGCGCCAGATCACGGGTATTGGCCAAAGCCTGAGCCGGGGTCTGGCCATCGGCAACGGGGGCAAGGTCTAGCAATGAGAAATGTTCCATCCCCCCTATCTAAGGGCCGGCGCCGCTGCTGCCAACCGGCCATTGTGCAAAAATCACGGCAACATCATGGCGGGGGGGTGGCCTTTGGGTAGACTGTTCTGGGCTTTTGCCTGCCCTGCTGCGCGATTTGTGTTAGGCTTCACAACGGGGGCGTCTGACGTGAAAGGCCATGACATGGGCTTTGCAATCTCTGCCTGCGCGCCCTCTGCTGCGCAATTTCATCTGGCCAATGCCACCCCGGCAAAACCGGCGCTGGTGCCGAAACCGCCAGCGCCGCCGCCGGTTGCCCCCGTGACACCCCCCGCCAGCGCCGAAGCGATCATGATGGAAAACGCCTGCCATCAAGACCCTCCGGCGGGGATCGAGTTTGACGATGTGCCATTTCAGGACGACGCCGTTCTGTCGGACGACATCATCCGCCCCGATCCGCCAAAAGCGGACAAGACCGCACCGGAATAAGGTGTCAGATCACCCCGGCAGATCCCCCCATCAGATCACTGACCGCCCAACGAACGCAGGCAGGCTGCGCGCCCAACTGGTCAAGGTGCCACCTCCGGGGATGCAGGTGCGCGTCGGCCCTTCATAGCGCATGGTCTGCCGGGGCGTGCCCGCATATTGCAGATGATAGGCCGCCGTCACCGGCACACCCGTCGCATTTGCCGCCGCTTGCAAGCACCGCCGCCCGCTTTCGCCCGCCCCGGTCGAGCAGTGCATGAACTGAATGCAGCCATAGGGCCCAAACACC
>CAZCFC010000254.1:0-4565 GCA_964497815.1 uncultured Cypionkella sp. | reverse complement strand
GACAGCGCCACGGTGCGGGCATAGCGCGGGTTCAGATGCTCCATGAACCGCTTGATCGTGCCGCCCTTGCCTGCGGCATCGCGGCCTTCCATCAGGATCACGAATTTCTGCCCGGTCTCTTGCGCCCATATCTGCACTTTCAGCAGTTCGGCCTGCAATCGCGCCTTTTCCTGTTCATAGGCAATGCGGCCCATCAGACGCGCATAAGGATAACGCCCGCTTTCAAACGCCTGACGGATCAGATCAGGATCAACGGCGGGGAACGTCCTGGGGCCAGTCACAACATCATCTTGTGACGCTGCTTTGGGCATCGCCATGACGGCGGGCTGATCAACGGTTGCTTCAACGCCTTCGGCGCCTGCGTCCTGGTCCATGCGTCTCTCCCGGATTATACACCGATGAATGCTAAACCATCGCGCCGGACGCGCATTTGATCCGTGTCAAAATGGCGCAGCAAAATGCCATTTTTTCACTCCACAACAAGGAAAAGGCGGCGGAGCCCCAAAGCACCGCCGCCCGTTCACAGAGAAAAAGTCTTTGTTTTCAAGATCGAACACAATATGCACCGCAACATGCAGTGGTTGTATCCAAGTCTTGCATTTCGCGCATACCCTGTTTGCGGTAGGCGCGTGAAAATTCTCAACGACGGGGCAGATATTTTTCCAGCACGTCCAGCACCAGCGGCCATTCGGCAAAGAACAAAAGCTGGCCGGTGTTGGGCAAATAGCTGATCTCAAGATGCGGATACTCGCCGCGCAACTCTTCGATGGTCTGCACCGGGGTTTGCGGATCCTGATCGCCCTGCAGCATCTGCACCGGCACCGTGACCGCACGCAGCAGATGCGACCAGTCCTTTTCCGAGCCGATGCATTCGCGGGTAAACGCCTCATGCGCCAGTATTTTTGCCCCCAGCGAGATTTCAGACCCCGCCAGCAACGCCTCGCGCACTTCGGCGCGGCCAAAGGCTTCAAGATCGGCGGCAGAACCGCCATTCATTTGGGCAAAGAACTTTTCCTTGCCCAGCTTGCGCGCCAGTGAAAAACCGGCCTGCACCAGAAACGGCAGGATTTTCGGCGCATAGCGGGCGTTGGCCAGAATGAAGCGCTGCCATTTGTCCATGCGGTCATACTGCGCCGCACTGCGCAGCGGCAGTTGACCGGCACAGGCCAGAATCGCCGTGACCAGCCCGTCGCGCTTGATCGAAAGGTCGAGCGCGAATCGCAGGTCGGCCCCCATGGTCAGGATCGCACAGCGGCGCACACCCAGATAATCCAGCACCGACAGGTAATCCTGTGTCACCCATTCCAGATGATCTGCCCCGCGCGGATGCGGATCGCTGCGACCATAGCCCGCGCGCACCGGCACAATCACCCGCATGCCCCGCATCCGCGCCGCCCGTTCAGCGGTGGCAGGCCAGCGGATGAAGCCGTAATCAAGGTGCATGAACAAACACGGCGCGCCTGTCGGAGAGCCGAACTCGATCCATTCAAGCCGCCGGCCATCGGTGGTCTTCATCTGCTGAAACGACAATTGTTCCAGCGTACCCACGCGCGGCACCGGACCCGCACCTTCGGTCGGCATCTGTGCCAGGTCCATCAGACCCAGTACCACCCGCACCAGTTCGGATTGGCTGTGGGTTTCGGTCTTGGCCAGAATGGACCGCAGCTGTGTGCGCACGGTTTCCGCAGACCGTCCCCGCGCCTCGGCAATGTCTTTCACCGGCAAGCCAAGGGTGATGCCGCGCACGATGTCCACCTCGGCCGATGTCAGGCCAAAGGCCTCTTGCACCATCATCTCGAACCCTTCGGGCCAGACCCGTTCGGTGGACATGATCAGGGCAAGGGGCCGCGTGTTGTCGCTTTCGATCGGCCCCACCCGCAGGATCACCGGGCTGTCCGTGACCTTTGACCGCAAACGCAGCGTCATCACCCGTTCGGCACGCCCCGTGGCCACGGCATGGATCACACCGCGCAGCACATCCACATCTTCGCGGTCAAACGGCAAATCGGTCAGCGCCGCACCGTCCTTCAAGCCAAAGGCAATCGCCGCCGGGCGGTTGAAGGCGGCAATTCCCGGCCCGCCATCCGACAGAAACGCTGCCGACCGGGGAATATCCTCCAGCACCGAGCGGTAGACCTGATCACTGCGCGTGGCCTCGAACCGATCCAGAAACACCGTGGCGCGGCGCAAATGCGCCTCAAGCTCTTCATCCTCCATCTGCACGGCATCCGCCACATCGCTTGACCGCGTCGGCCCGATGCGCACTTCCCAGACCTCCATCAGGTCTTGCAGACGGATCGGATCCAGCGCCACCTCATACAAACGGTCCACGATCTCGGCGCGATGCTCACGGCCAATCAGCGCTGGGTTTTCAACAGGCGGGATCGGTTCTGTCATGGTGTAAAATCAGTGACGCAGGCCAGGAACTGCGGCAAGTGAATTCCCGTCAAACGCCGAAAATGCCGGGCGTTCAGTGCATGATTTATTGTCACTGATACAAAGCACCGCACGGCTTGCCCCTTACGAAGCACAAAGGCTGTGCCTAGAATAGGATGTGACTTGGCATCGGGAAAGACAAAAGCATGATCACCCTTTATGGCGTTTATCGGTCGCGGGCGTCGCGGCCCTTGTGGTTGCTGGCCGAGCTGGGCCTGCCCTTCACCCATGTTCCGGTCATTCAGGCCTATCGTCTGGCCGACGCCAAAGCCGTCGACGCGCCCCTGAACACCGCCACGCCGTCGTTTTTGGCCGTCAACCCGCAGGGGCAGATTCCAGCCTATCAAGAGGGGGATCTGGTGCTGACCGAAAGCCTTGCAATTACCCTGCACATCGCGCGCAGCCATGGCGGAGATTTCGGGCCGCAAAGCAACGCCGAAGCCGCGCTGATGGAACAATGGTCGCTGTTTGCCGCCACGTCGATTGAAACCCCGGCGCTGGAAATCTTGTATATTCAAGGCGATGGCGGCGACCAAACGGTTGAGGGGCAGGCAGCGATTGCCGTCAACGCCGAAAAGCTGCGCCGACCCTTGGCGCGGTTGCAGGCCTTTCTGTCAGTCCACGACTGGCTGGTGGGCGCGCGCTTTACCGCCGCCGACATCAACACCGCCGAATGCTTGCGCTATGCGCAAGGCCACCCCAGCCTGCTGGGCGAGTTTCCCGCCGTCAAGGCTTGGCTGGAACGGTGTCAGTCGCGCCCCGCATTCAAGGCAATGTGGGCCGGGCGGATGGCAGAACCGGCATGAGGCAGAGGAAGAGGGGGGCGCTGCCCCCTCGCTGCGCTTCCCCCCGGGATATTTGGGCACAGAGGATGCGATCAGACCGTTGGATCGTTGACGTAGTTGCGCCAGTTGTGCTGTTCCTGAAAGCCCAGAACCGATTTGATCTTGCGGTTGGACAGCAGGCTTTCATGGCTGCCCAGCGGACGTGACAGCGGCACCTTGGGGAAAAAGCGCGCCAGAAGTTCCTGATTGCTTTGGCAGACGGAATTGGTGTCGTTGCAGGCGTTGAACACCTGCCAGCCCAGACCGTCTTTCTTCAATGCCAGATCGACGATCTGTCCCAGATCACGGGCGTCGATGTAGCTGAAGGTGATGCGGCGGCGCTGGCCGGGGTTGACAAAGAAATCGGGGAATTTCTGCGCGTATTCATGCGGTTCGATCACATTTCCGATCCGCAGCGCATAGACGTCAAAGCCCGAGCGACGCTGAAAGCTGCGCGCGGTGGCCTCATTCACCTTTTTGGACATGCCATAGCTGTCCATCGGATCTATGTCGTAATCTTCCTCCAGCGGCAGAACCTTGGGGTCCACCACGCCATTGGAAAAACATACCCCATAGGTGGTTTCCGAACTGGCGATGATGATCTTCTTGATCCCCAGCTTTACCGCCGCCTCGACGACATTGTAGGTGCCCATGACGTTCACGCGATACGTCTCATTATCAGGCCGCATCAGCAGCGCCGGGATAGCCGCGAAATGCACGACAGCGTCAAATTTCGGTGCGGCACCCTGCTCCATCTCATCCATATCGACATGCGTGGACAGGGCGTTGAACATCTGCGCCCCGTCGGTGATGTCGGCCACCAGATCCGCGACGCCGGGATGGCGCAGCGGCACCTGATCGACGTTAAGCACCTTGTGGCCCTGGGCCGCAAGGTAGGCCACGACATGTTTGCCCGCCTTGCCCGACCCACCCGTGAACAATACCCGCATCATAGCCTCCTTGAAGTTACAGGTCTTTCCGTATGCAGTGATGAAGAAAGCCCATGACCCGCCTTGCCCCCCCCGCAGATCTGCACCATGACCGAATTGCGCGGGCCGCAAAAGGACTTTGACCGCGGCAAGGGGCGAACCGCAGATGATATTGCCCCTGGCACGGGTTGGGGCATCTTGCGCCAGCCAGGCCCCCTTGGCACGGCAAAGCAGCAACGCGGACCACAAACGCACACAGGGACGCGGCTGATGCGGACCCGTCGGGATGATCACGGCCTTGACAGGCCCAACGCCGCAGCGGCCATCATCTGCCCCGCCAAGCCCCGCTGGATGGGGCACGGCGGCGCTTTGGCTG
>CAZCFC010000253.1:0-4609 GCA_964497815.1 uncultured Cypionkella sp. | reverse complement strand
CGCGCAGTTCCAGACCGGCTTCGCGGCCATAATAGTGGCACAGCACGCCGAACGAATGGCCATAACCAAAGCTGCGATATTGCAGCAGGTTCTCGGCCGCATACATCTCGTTCAGTTCCTTGGCGATGTCGCTGCACTTGGCACCGGGAACCAGCAATTCCTTGCCGCGATCATGGACAGCGCAGTTGATGTTCCACAGGCGGATGTGTTCGTCGGTGGCCTCTTCCGCGAACAAGGTGCGTTCCAGCGCCACGTAATAGCCAGCCACCATCGGGAAGCAGTTCAGCGACAGGATATCGCCTTTTTCAATCTTGCGGCTGGTGACCGGGTTGTGTGCGCCGTCGGTGTTGATACCCGACTGGAACCATGTCCAGGTGTCCAGAAGTTCGCCATGTGGCCAAACCTTGGCGATTTCGCGCACCATGGTTGCGGTCGAATGCAGCGCGACTTCATGCTCGGGCACACCAACTGCAATCGCTTCGACACAGGCGGCACCGCCGATGTCGGCAATGCGGGTCATCTTGGTGATATGAGCGATTTCTTCGGGCGATTTGATCATCCGCAGGCGCATCGAAGCGGCACCGATATCGACGAATTCCATATTCGGGAATTCTGATTTCAGCAGGTTCAGCGTGTCGATGTTGATGTGATCAAATTCGATCCCAAGCCGCTTGACGCCGCCGGTCAGGCCACGGATGGCATGAAAGTAATTGTCTTTCTGCCAATCGGTATAGGTGACGTTCTTGCCACCAAAGGTGCGGCGCCATGGCTGGCCGCCGTCGATGCCTGCGCTGATGGATGTGGCGATATTGTGGTCAACCAAAAAGCCATAGCGGCGACCAAAATAGCAGAACATGAAATCGGAATAATAGTTGATGCAATGATAGCTGGTGAACAGCGCAGCATCGATCCCGGCCTTTGCCATATGGCCACGGATCGCATCCAGACGCCGCTGCATTTCCGTATCCGAAAAAGTTGGTACAGCCTTTTCGCCATTGCCCACGTAGTTTTGCAGCCGTTCGCGTTCCATCGAATCCTCCATAGGTTGGGTGGGCCGACACTGGCCCGGTTGCCGCCGATCAGGCCCTTGTTGGACGGACTTGTCAAAAGACCATTTTTCACGATAGCTTAAGTTTTCTTCATGCTCTGGCGCTCCATGACAACACCCCCTCTCAATGCCCTGCGCGCCTTCGAGGCGGTTGCCCGTCTGGGGTCGTTTCGCGCTGCTGCCGAGGCGCTGTTCGTCACGCAATCCGCCGTCAGCCACCAGATTCGCAATGTCGAGGATTGGTTGGGCAGGTCGTTGTTTGAACGTGAGGGCAATCGAACAAGGCTTTTGCCACATGGGGCCGATCTGGCACGCAGTCTGGCAGGATCGCTGGCCGAGATCGAAGCGGCCTGCAACCGGGCGCGCAATGCAAGTCAGGCACTTGTGATCGCGGCGATTCCGTCGGTGGCGATGTGCTGGCTGATCCCCCGTCTTAGCCGCTTTCGCACCGCCCATCCGGAAATCGAAATTCGCATCGTTTATGCCATGCACGGGCGCGAGATAAACTTTCACGATGTGCATCTGGCTTTCGTCTTTGCGAAAGACCTGCCAACGGGTCCGATGATCGAAGCGCAGTTTCATTTGGCGGGGCAAAGTGTGCCAGTGTGCAGCCCATCACGCTTGGCCCGACTTGGGCACGCGCCTGAAACCGTCACCGATTACCTGACCTTGGGCCTTTTGCACGACGGCTCACCGACAGGATGGGCCAACTGGCTGTCAGGACTGGACACCGGGCCGCCGGATCAGGCCACCGCGCCCGCCTTCGAGGGTACGACGTTTGAGGATTTCAACCTGCTGCGCGCGGCAGCCCTGTCGGGACAGGGTGTAGCACTTTGCCCGAAGGCCATGATTCAGCCGGATCTGGAATCCGGCGGTTTGGTCCAGCTTTGCCAACGGGTGCAGGATGAAGGCTTCAACTATTATCTGTTGTCGTCCACCACAGCGGCATCACTGGTCAACCATCAGGCGCAAGTGTTTCGGGATTGGGCGATGGCAGAGCGGGACAAGGTGTGACCACGGCCTGAAGCATGGGCTACCTGACGGACTCAGGTGCCGCCGAAGGCGCGGCATAGGCCTTCACCACCTTGGCCGGATCGGCGCAGGGCTTCGATCAGATATTCCTTCGCACGCCTTGGCCATTTGTTGGGGGTGCGCGGGTCTGGCTCGCGCAGATGATCCAGCGCCAGACGCGCCCGCGTGACCAGCCGGAACATGGCAAAGGTGGTCTGAAGTGTTGACGAAGGCGGGGCAAACCCTGCTTCGGCCATTCCGCGCATCAGGCTGCCCTCAAGATCAGGGCGGCCCAGAAGGCGGCACTCGGCTGCAAGGTAGCCAACTTCGTCGAAGACATCAATCACCCGCAACTCCACCGCGCTTTCCACACGGTCGAAGATCACCGGCGGGACCGTCAGGCAAACGTGCTCTGGCCGCAAGTCGCCGTGCCCTTCGACCACCAGCCGCGCCGTCTCGCGCGCCAATATCTCTGGCGCCAGCCGGGCGATCCGGCTTTCCAGACAGGTGGTGACCGGATCAAGCGCTATACCCGGCAGAAAACGCGCCATCTGACGCAGGTTTGCCGAGTTTACGGCCTGCTCTTGTCGCAGATGCGCAAGATAAACGCCCGCAGTCACAGGCACCATCTGTTGTTGCCGATAGAACCGCGTCAGATGTGCCACAACTGCCGCAAGCTCGCCCGCCGACGGTGATCCCTCCGACGGTGATCCTTCCGACGATGAACCTTCCGACGGTGATCCCCGCCGCGACGTGATCAGCGCGTCCAGCATCCGGCCTGCGGGCAGCCGCCGCATCTGGACCAGCAAGTCGACCACAGGCCCATCACCCCCGACGGCAAGGCCTGTTGCCGCCAGCACCAAAGGAACGGTCCCAATGTAAACATCGCCCGCAAGAGCCCGGTTCAGCCGCACCTCTTCGGTGCAGGCCAAGGTGCGGGCCGCAAGGGTGCGATGGTCAAAATAGCCAAAGCTGACGGGCTTCTTCAGCTTGAACGCAAAGTCAGCCGTCAGGAAGACAAAGGCCATATGAGTCTCGATGACCTGTAGAACGCCCGGCATTGCCGTCAGGAACGCGACCTTGTCACTGATCGAAACCACATCCGAACGGGCTGCCGCCGCCGTCATCACATCCACAGATCGCGCAGGGGTTTGCGCATTGCCCACGCGACCTGATGATACTCCCCGGAACTGATGTGCCGACGCAGCAGTGAAAAGACCGCTGCGACCGCCACATCAGGCTCTGCCAGTGGATCATTTGAAAATGACGCTTGCACGCGGTCCAGAAAATCATCGACCGACCGCAGTTTCGCCGGCGTCTTGGCCGGAACCCAGCCATCAAAATAGATGCCACGGATCAAAAGTGGCAATTGGGCGGAAAGATCTGCCGCCTCGTCCACGGTCAGAAAATCGCGCACCGCGTGCAGCGTCTCGCGCAACAAAAGGTAAGACCTTCCGTGATCGGTCCACCCCAGATCACCTTCCAGAAGGTTCAACCATTCAGCAACGACTTGTGGCGCGTGATCTATGGTGGTGATCCCGGTGATCTTCATCTTGCTTCCCTTTTTCGAATGCCGTGCCGACGGGGCACGCGTTGCTGCCCGTCCGGACCCTGATCGACAAATCAGCGTCCACGGTCGCTGGCATTGTTTGCCACTGCCACCGCGGCATCATTGACGCCCGTCAATGCCGCGTCGGGCCCAGTCCGCCAGATTGCAAGACATGCAGGGGATCGGTCTTTGCCTTCATCCGTTGTCCGGTTGTGACATCGCGCCATCAGCAGGGAGCCGGGCCTTGGCGGACATTTGAATTTTCGGCCTTTGGTCAGCATCTGCGGCGGTGTTGGCCTGCGGTAGTCCGGAAAAGAAGCGGAATATCCGGGCCAATTTCGTCACCGCCGCACAGGATCATTACGCAAGCAGGGCGGGCAAGATGACAAGTCTGATGGGAAACCCAACTGTGACGGGGTGGATTGCCTCTGACGGGGCTGGGTGGTGTGATGATGCGCCACGTTCTAACGACGGTGCGGTGTCGGGTAAGGGGCGCTTGGGTGATATTGGCCGGGCAATTGCCTGGCGGCCTGCGCCAAGGGTGTCGCGTTGGCCAAAAGCATCTTGGCGTCATGTCATGCGGCCCGGCCATGGTGCTGATCCGGTCAGGCCAGAACATCAGGGGTGGCCCCTGAATTGACCCATCGCGCATCACATCAGGAAACAATTCCGGCACCGTCTTCGCTGCTTGTGTTGAAGGATCTGCAGGTTTGTTGTGATCCTGCGTTGCTGGAATTTGAAGATACATCGACCCTTGAACCGCTGCCCGGATTGATTGGTCAGGAACGTGCCTTGGGGGCGATCAAATTGGCGGCCAGCATTGCGCATGCCGATTTCAATCTGTTTGTGCTTGGGCCTGCTGGTACGGGCCGGCATTCCGCAGTGCAAAAACTGCTGGAAGTGGAAGCCGCGACCAGACCCATTTCGTCGGACGGGGTCTGCGTGAACGCCTTTGCGAACCCGGACCGCCCAAAGGCGATTGCGCTGCCGCCCGGCATATC
>CAZCFC010000252.1:0-4614 GCA_964497815.1 uncultured Cypionkella sp. | reverse complement strand
GTAGGACGAAAGCGCGGTGCGCCCGGGGGCAAAGCACAGGTCGTAAAGCGCCTCCACCTCCCACCAGTCGGCCTCGGTTTCCTCTTCCAGTCTATACACAAAGGTGCCCCATCAGAATCATCTGGAAACGCGGGTAACATGGGCCTAGGTCAGGATCAAACCCCAAGGAGACGCGCATGTTCTACGAGCCCCAAAACGGCCACGGCCTGCCGCACAACCCGTTCAGCGCCATCGTGGCTCCGCGTCCGATCGGCTGGATTTCGACGCGTGGACCATTGGGCGACAACCTTGCCCCCTATTCGTTTTTCAACGCTCTGGCCTATGCGCCGCCGCAGGTGATGTTTTCGGGCGGCCCAAAAGACAGCATCCGCGCGGTTCGCGAGACCGGGGTTTTCGCCGTGAACATGGTGTCGCAGGCCCTGATGGCGCTGATGAATGCCTCATCCGCACGGCTGCCGCCGGGGGTGGATGAATTCACCCATGCCGGGATTGCCAAATCCGAATGTCGCACCATCGACTGCCCGCGCGTGGCCGATGCCCCCGCGACGCTGGAATGTCGGTTGCTGCAGCTGATCCCGCTGAAGGGGGGTGAATACACCATGGCCATCGGTGAAGTGACCGGGGTGCATCTGCGCGAGGATGTTCTGACCGATGGCCTGGTGGACATCGCCCGCTTTGGCCTGGTGTCCCGGTTGGGCTATCACGATTACGCAATTCTGCACGAAGCGGTAACGCTGGAACGCCCCTAAAGCCGCGCGACCGATATGTTCAGCATATAGCGGGCCGGTGAATCGTTGCCGAAGGGTAAGCAGGGCCATGCGGAGAATTCCGACAGCACCCGGCCGATGTGGCCCAGCACCCCGGCACAGTTCAACTCTGTCGCCGCCAATGCGGGATGAATGGCGTGCAACAGACTTTCGGCAGGGTCAACATCATCGGCGTAAAGGGTGACAGAAGCAAAGGCGCTGTCAGTCAGGATCAGCCCTTCGTTGCGCGCGTGCAACGTGATCCGCATCGGGGTCATCTGCCCACAGGCAAACCCAACCCCTTGGCGAAACATGTAAAGCCCAGAAATCCGGTCATAGGCGCGCATGGTCCGTTCGGTGTAATCATCCGCTGCGGCTTCGGCGTCCGCACGGGCGTCATCCACCGCATCAGAAACCACACCGCGCACCGCAGCCCCGATGCCGTCGGTGCCCGCCGTGGTCAGCCGTCCCATGGCGGTTTGAATGTCATAGACATCGCCCAGCACCGGAATTCGGCTGCCACCGCCGTGAAAATTGTCATTGCCGACGCAAAACAGGCTGAAAGGCACAATCGCTCTCCTGCAAATACCAAAAGGCTAACACGCGACGCCCCACCGGGCAACGCGCAGCCCTTGCCCAATATACCGAACAGGTTCGTCATCGACATAATCAGGGGCCCATCGGACTTGCCAGCAGCTGATCTTCGCTCTTCCCTGTCCCAGCCGGATTGCACGGACATGGCGGGATGCATGGTGCAGTGCGTGGCCCTGCCACAGGACACCACGCACATTTCCGCACCGCGTGACCGCGTTTCCGGGTGCTGCCCTTGCCGCCCATGATGCGGCGTCATGACAGATCAACGCAGTCTTTGCGGTGATGGACGCGGATGTGGTGCAGGGCCGGCTGGACTGCGATGGCTATCGCAGCATCCGCGTGACCGCACAGACGACCGGCTTCCTTAGCCTTCACATCTTCCGCCAGGGTTAATGCGATTGGGCTGCGCCTCCGTATCAGGGGACCGAAGCGATGACCTTCGATCTGACCACCGGCACCGGGGCCGATTGGCCCGCAGTGTTGCCAAAGGCGCTGCTTGCCCCCGCGGCCGAAGGGTATGACCCAACTGATCCGCACCGGTCTGTGGCTTTGCGCGTGGCCCCAAACAATCTGGCCGATGCCCAGACCGCCTGTGCCGAGGCGGCCTGTTTACCGGTGGCAAGGTTGCGGGCGCTGGGGGCTGCTCCCCGTCTGGTGGCGGCGCTTTTGACAGGGCAGTACCACAAACGGCGATGACATAACTTTGCGACCTGACGTTTATGTTGTTGATTTTTATGATCTGCAAAGAGGCACTGTGTTGGCGTCAGACCAAGATCTTGCTTCCCCCACAGGCCAACCCGGCCTAACCTGCCTGCAACCAGAACAGGGAATACCATGCAAACCATGATCGGCGTCATCGGCGGCTCGGGCGTGTATCAGATCGAAGGGCTTGAGGGCGCAAGCTGGGTCAAGGTGAAAACCCCTTGGGGCAAGCCATCGGACGAGGTGTTGGTGGGCCGCCTGAACGGCGTCGCCATGGCGTTTTTGCCGCGCCACGGACGCGGCCATGTGCAGACCCCCGGCAGCATCAACTACCGCGCCAACATCGACGCGCTGAAACGGCTGGGCTGCACCGATGTGGTGGCGGTGTCCGCCGTCGGATCGCTGCGGGCCGATTATGCGCCGGGCGATTTCGTGATCGTTGACCAGTATATCGACCGCACTTTCGCGCGTGAGACGTCGTTCTTCGGCCCCGGCTGCGTTGCGCATGTCTCGGTCGCCCACCCCACCTGCCCGCGCCTGTCCGCCGCCTGTCTTGCTGCCGCGCGGGACGTGGGGGTCAAGGTGCATCAAGGTGCCACCTATCTGGCGATGGAGGGGCCGCAGTTCTCGACCTTGGCGGAAAGCCAGCTTTACCGGCAATGGGGGGCGGATGTGATCGGCATGACCGGAATGCCCGAGGCGAAACTGGCGCGAGAGGCCGAGCTTTGCTACGCCTCGGTTGCGATGGTGACGGATTATGATTGCTGGCACGAAAGCCACGGCGCGGTGGATGTGGCGCAGGTGATCGCCACGCTGACCGCCAACGCCGGAAATGCGCGGGCCTTGGTGGCGGGATTGCCGGGGCGGCTGGGGACAGACCGCACGCCATGCCTGCATGGATGCGATCGTGCCCTGACCCATGCGCTGATGACCGCCCCTGATCGCCGCGACCCCGAGTTGCTGTCCAAGCTGGACGCGGTGGCGGGCCGGGTTTTGTAGATGCGGGTTCTGCTGCTGGGGGCGGACGGGTTTATCGGGCGGCATATTGCGTTTCATCTGCGTGACAAGGGGTTTGACGTCGTGGCGGTGGCCCGCGCCCCTGCGCGACTGGCCGCGATGGGCTTTGCCACCCTGCGCGTCGATCTGACCGATCCGGCCACCCACACGCCCGCGTACTGGACACCGCATTTGCCGCCCGGCAGCCATCTCGTCAACGCGGCGGGGATGCTGACAGGCCGCGAGTCTGACTTTCGCGCCGTGCATGAATTGGCCCCGCAGGCGGCTTTGGCAGCCCTGCCTTTGGGGGGCGTGGCGGTACTGATCTCGGCTGTGGGGATACAGGCCGATACGCCTTTTGCGCATTGGCGCAGGCAAACCGAGGCGGTTTTTGCGGGTCACACCATCCTGCGCCCGGGGCTGGTGCTGGCCGACACGTCCTATGGCGGATCATCGCTGCTGCGGGCCTTGGCGGCGCTGCCCTTTGTGCTTCCCGTGGTGGGGAGCGGGACGCAAAAGTTCAACCCGGTGCATGCGGCCGATCTGGCAGCCGTGGTAGATCGCTGTCTGGCACGCCCGACCGGACCGGCGCTGTACGACGTGGGCGGTCCAGAGGTGGTGACACAACTTGAATTGATCCAGACCTGTCGGAGCTGGCTGGGGCTGTCTGCGGTGCCGGTTCTGCATGTGCCGATTGCGCTGGCGCGGGGCTTG
This sequence comes from uncultured Cypionkella sp., assembly GCA_964497815.1. Classification (GTDB taxonomy): domain Bacteria; phylum Pseudomonadota; class Alphaproteobacteria; order Rhodobacterales; family Rhodobacteraceae; genus Cypionkella. The sequence continues at coordinate 862 of CAZCFC010000252.1, read as the reverse complement.
GGGCGGCTGGGCGATGTGCTGCGGTTGGGACCGATTTCGGCCACAGCGGTGGCGCAGTTGCAGGCGGGGGTGCTGGCCAAAGCTGGGCCATTGCCTGTGCCCGTCCGCGGAATGCGCGCTTTCATCGCCGTGCGGCCGGCTGGCACGCAAGACCTGTGGCAGGCGCGGCTGTATCTGTTGAAGCCGTTGATCCGGCTGGTTCTGGCGGTAATGTGGCTGGCATCGGCCGGGCTGGGGATGTTTCTGCCTGCGGCTGCAGTCTTGCCCGCCCTGCCCGGCTTGCCCGAGAGTTTGGCGATGGTGTTGGCGCGGGCGGGGGGTGTTGTGGATCTGGCATTGGGTCTGGCGCTGCTGTGCAATTGGCGACCGGGCGGCATTGCAATTGCGCAACTGGCGGCTGTAACGTGCTATACGGCCGGGCTGACCATGTTTGCGCCTGCGCTGTGGCTGGACCCGTTCGGCAGCATGCTGAAAAACCTGCCGGTTCTGGCACTGATCCTGATCCATCTGGCCCTGACCGAAGAACGCTGATGGACCCCTATTTCACCGCCCGCTGGCTGCACATCCTGTCTTCAACCGTGCTGTTCGGCACTGGAATGGGGACGGCGTTTCAGATGGTCTGGGCGATGCGCACGGGGCGGGTCGAGACCATTCATTCGGTGGCCAGCGGCGTGGTGATGGCAGATTGGGTCTTCACCACCCCGGCCGGCATTGTACAGCCGCTAACGGGGCTTTGGCTGATCTATCTGGCGGGCCATCGCATGGATGCCTCATGGTTGCTGGCTGCTTATGTCCTCTATCTGGTGGCGTTTTTGTGTTGGGCACCCGTGGTGCACCTGCACATTCGCATCCGCGATCTGGC
>CAZCFC010000251.1:0-4618 GCA_964497815.1 uncultured Cypionkella sp. | reverse complement strand
AGGTCTTGTTGACAGGCGGCACTGTGATCGGGGCCGATCTTCCACTGGAAGATCGACTAATCCCGATCAGACCCGGTGGGATTTCTTTTTGAGGGTTCCCCATCTCGCCCCTGCCCTTTTCGCAGCAAATGCTCAACCCATGGGCGAGCCCCTCTGCGCAATCGGCAAAAAGGTGCAGGAATGAGTTGCGCCGACCGCCTCCGCGCGGTCAATATGATCAAAACCTGACGGGAGCGAGTCACCTTGAGCCAAAGCATCGCTGTTGAAGCCCGCAATACGGTCAAGGCCTTTGGGCAGGGCGACGGACAGGTCCGCGCCTTGAACGATGTGTCGGTGGAGATCCGCAAGGGTGAGTTTTTCACCCTGCTCGGCCCATCCGGTTGCGGCAAAACCACGCTGCTGCGCCTGATCGCGGGGTTTGAGATGCCGACGTCCGGCACGATCCTGCTGGAAGGCGAGGACATCACCTATCTGCCACCGAACAAGCGCCCGGTGAACATGGTGTTCCAAAGCTATGCGCTGTTTCCACATCTGGCCGTGGCGCAGAATGTGGGCTTTGGCCTTGAAATGCGGGGCCGCCCCAAGCGCGAAGTGCAAGAGACCGTGGCGCGGATGCTGGCGCTGGTGAAGCTGGAGCCGATGGCCAACCGCAAGACCAGCCAACTTTCCGGCGGCCAGCAACAACGTGTGGCACTGGCGCGCGCGCTGGCGCCCAAGCCCAAAGTGCTGCTGCTGGACGAACCCCTGTCAGCACTGGACCTGAAGCTGCGCAAGGACATGCAGATCGAACTGAAGCGGCTGCAAACAGAAACCGGCATCACCTTTGTCTTTGTGACCCATGATCAGGAAGAAGCCCTGACCATGTCGGACCGCATCGGCGTGATGTCGGCGGGCAGGCTGCAACAGGTTGGCAGCCCCCGCGACATCTACACCCGGCCCGTGAACCGCTTTGTAGCCAGCTTTATCGGCGAGACGAACTTTCTGCCCGGTGCGCGCGACGGCAACAGCCTGCGTCTGAACGGCGGTCAGATGATTGATCTGCCCGAAGGCGTCACGGCCCCACAGGGCCAGAAGCTGACGCTGACGGTGCGGCCCGAACAGGTGCGGCTGGTTGATGCAGGCGATCCCGGCGCCATCCCTGCCGTGGTGAAAAATCTGGTCTATTTCGGCACTGATACCCATTGCCACATGGCGCTGACCGACGGCACCGAAGTGGTCGCCCGCCTGCAAAGCCCCGCCACCGGCGACGCCGGGCTGACCACGGGCGCGCAGGTGGCGCTGCGGTTCGCCCCCGGTTCCGTCCAAGTGCTGGAGGACTAGGCATGAGCCCCGCCGAAGCCGCCCGCGCCGCCGCAAGCACCCGCAACGGCTGGCTTTTATCCGCACCTGCGCTGTTTGTGCTGACCATCGCCGCAGCCGGGCCATTGCTGATCGTGCTGGTCTATTCGTTCCTGACCCCCGGCCAGTACGGCAATGTCGAATGGGTGTTCAGCCTTGACGGCTGGACCCGCATCTTGTTCGAGCGTGACATCTTCGACGAAACCCTGAAGTTGGCCGATGCCAACCTGACAATCTTCTGGCGCTCGGTCAAACTGTCGCTGATCACCACGGTGTTGACGTTTGCCGTGGGCTTTCCGACCGCGTGGTTCATCGCCACGCGCCCCCCCGCCGCGCGGGCGGCCTGGCTGTTTCTGATCACGATTCCGTTCTGGACCAACCTGCTGATCCGCACCTTTGCCATCAACCAGATCATCCGCAACGAAGGTGTGATGAACACCTTGTTGATCAACGCGGGCCTGATCGACACGCCCATTCAGCTGACCTATACCGACACGGCGGTGCTGATCGGCATGGTCTATGTTTACCTGCCGCTGATGGTGCTGCCGCTGTTCGCAACCATCGACCGCTTTGACATGCGGCTGCTTGAGGCGGGCTATGATCTGTACGCCAGCCGCTGGCAGGTGTTGCGCCGGGTGATCCTGCCGATCACCAAACCGGGCATCATCGCCGGGTCGATCCTGGTGTTCGTGCCCTGCCTTGGGGCCTATGTCACGCCACGCATTCTGGGCGGCGGCAAGCAGATGATGATCGGCAACTTCATCGAGTTGCAGTTCGGACAGGGCCGCAACTGGCCCTTGGGGGCGGCGCTGTCGATGGTGCTGCTGGTGATCGTGACGGTGGCGCTGCTGTTCTATGTGCGCGCGATCAACGGAGAGCGCAAAAATGGCTAGCCGCACGAAATCGTATTCCGTCACCGACCTGCCCGGCTTTGCCACCATCGCCATCGTGGTGTTTGTGGCCCTGTACGCGCCGATCCTGACCTTGGTGTTCTATTCGTTCAACGCGGGCATTTCCCCTGCCGCGTGGGAAGGCTTTTCGCTGAACTGGTATGTCGTGGCCTTCGCCAATGACGAGGTAAAGGCCGCGACATGGGTTTCGCTGCAGGTGGCCTTGGCGGCGGCGGTGCTGTCGACGGTGCTGGCCACCATGGCGGCCTTGGGCACCACGCGGCGGGCACAGTTCAAGGGGCAGACCTTCATCTATGTGATGATCAACCAGCCGCTGATGGTGCCGGAAATCGTCACCGCCGTGGCGCTGCTGTTGCTGGTGGCATCGTTGAAGCAGATCACGGGCTATGCCGGGCTGGGCTATATGATCCTTGCGCACACAGCATTCTGCCTGCCCTTTGCCTATCTGCCCATCCGCGCGCGGCTGGAAGGCATGGATCTGACGCTGGAAACCGCCGCAGCCGATCTTTACGCCAGCCCGTGGCAAACCTATCGCCGGGTGACGCTGCCGCTCTTGGCGCCGGGGATCTTCGCGGGCGCGATGCTGGCGTTCGTGACGTCACTGGATGACGTCGTGATCACCGAATTCATCAAATCGCCGGGGCAAGACACCCTGCCCACCTATATGCTGGGCCAATTGCGCCGGTCGATGAAACCCGATGTGAATGCGATTTCCACCGTGCTGCTGGGAGTGACGCTGATCCTGCTGATCGCGTTCTTCCTGACCAGCCGCAGCAAGAAAAACTGAAAAGACAACAAGGAGTGACGACATGAGAAAGACCCTGATCACCGCAACCGCCCTGATGCTGAGCAGCACGGCGGCCTTTGCCGAGGGCGAATTGTTCCTCTACAACTGGGGCAATTATACCAGCCCCGAGATGGTCAAGAAGTTTGAAGAGAAATACAGCGTCAAAGTCACCATCACCGATTTTGACAGCAACGACACCGCCCTGGCCAAGGTAGAGGCCGGCGCTTCGGGTTTTGATCTTGTGGTGCCGTCAGCGGGCTTTGTGAAGATCTACAACGAAAAGGGTCTGATCCAGGAATTGGACCTGTCCAAGCTGCCGAACCACAAGAACATCGCCCCCGAGTGGATGAGCGTGGACTGGGATGAGGGCCGCAAGCTGTCGGTGCCGTGGCAGTGGGGGTCCACCGGTGTATCGGTGAACACCAAGGTCTACGCGGGCGACATAAACACCAGCGCGATCTTCATGGACCCGCCCGCAGAACTGGCCGGCAAGATCAACGTGATCCCGGAAATGGGTGACGTGATGGCACTGGCCACGATGTATGTCGGCGGCGACGTCTGCTCGGAAGACCCGGAAGTGATGAAGAAGGTCCGCGACGCCATGCTGGCGGCCAAGCCGAAATGGCTGTCGATGGATTATTCCACCATCGAGAAGATGACCAACAACGACTATGCGGCAAGCGTGGACTGGAACGGGTCAGCGATGCGGTCGCGCCTTGGCAATCCCGACGTTGCCTATGGCTATCCGAAAGAGGGCTTCGGGTTGTGGATGGACAACGTGGTCTTGCTGAAGGATGCCAAGAACACCGAAAACGCCTATCTGTTCATGGACTTCATCATGGATCCGGAAAACGCGGCCATGCTGTCGGCCTTTGCGCGCTATGGCAATGGCATCGCTGGGTCTGAACCCTTCATGCCCGAAGACATGAAAACCGCGCCGGAAATCGTTACGCCCGCCGAATTCGCCGCCAACGGCAAGTTCGTGCTGGCTTGCTCGGGCAAGGCGCTGGAATATCAGACCGCGATCTGGACCGAGTTGCAGAAGTAATCTGGCGGCGGTGCGGGGGCAAAGATGCCCCCGCACCATTGCTGACAGCGCTGACGCGCGCGGGGGGCTGCCGCCCCCTGTCGCATTTGCACAAGGCAAATGCTGCCCCCGCGGATATTTGAACACAGAGGATGACCATGGAGCTTTGGCAGCATTCGGCCTCGGATCTGTCGCGGATGATTGCGGCGCGCAAGGTGGCCCCGTCCGAGGTGATGGCGGCGTATCTGGACCGGATTGCGGCCGTGAATGGCGCGGTGAATGCGGTGGTTTCGCTGCGCGACCGGGACGATCTGATGGCGCAGGCGCGGGCGGCGGATGATGCGCCGGCTGCAGGCTGGCTGCATGGCGTGCCGCTGGCGGTGAAGGATCTGTGCGCGACCAAGGACCTGCGCACCACCTGGGGATCGCCGTTGTTTGCCAGGTTTGTACCCACAAGGGATGACCTGCTGGCTGCGCGGATGCGGGCGGCGGGGGCGATTTTCATTGGCAAGACCAACACGCCGGAATGGGGCCATGGCAGCCATTCCTTCAACC
>CAZCFC010000250.1:0-4624 GCA_964497815.1 uncultured Cypionkella sp. | reverse complement strand
CCGCAGAGGCGCCCTTGCCGTTGCCTGCCGACGTGACCGATGCCTGTGCCGTGACGCTTGATCTGATGTCCGAAGCCAATGCGATGATCGGTGTGACCATGCTTGCTCCGTGCCATGGCAATGAACGCGTGGTTCTAAAGCACGGCGGGTTGGCGGTGTCTGGTCTGACAACCCCAAATGGCGCGCTGTTCACGGGTATTCCGGCTATGGAGCAAGCGGCCCGTATTGAAGTGCTGTTTTCGGATGGCGAAAGAGTTGAGGCCACAATTGACGTGCCCTAAGTGGCAGACCTGCGGCGCTTTGCGATGCAATGCCAGGCCGAGGATGCCTTTCAGGTCCATGCTTTTGAAGACGGGGCGGGTTATGGCGATGCAGGCCATGTCTCGGGGGCTGATCCGCATCGCCCGGCCGCTGGGGCACCAGCCAAGGGTGGTTTTCTGACTCTGTTGGGCGACAGCACCACCGAAAACCCGCTGTTGGCCGAAGTCTATACCTTTCCAGCCGATCCCGATGCCAATCCCGAGGTGGTGATAGAGGCCGCCGTGACCGATGCCACCTGTGGCCGCGAATTGCTGGGTGAAACCCTGAACAGCCTGGGCGGTACTGTCGCGATCACCGATTTGACCGTGGCGATGCCCGAATGCGATGCCGTTGGCGATTATCTGGTGTTGAAGAATCTTGCGCCTGACCTGAATATCGCCTCGGTGAATTAACGGTCAGGCAGGCGGTTCATGAGGGCAGGATTTTGGTGCGCGGCGGCCATCGCCGCGCTGTTGCCCGGCTTGGTGGTGGCGCAGGATGTGACGTTGACCTCGCGCGATGGCGCTTTGTCGATCTCGGGCAGCCTGCAGGGTTATGACGGCGCGTTTTTTCGCATCGCCAGCGCTTATGGCGCTTTGACAATCGACGCGCAGGGCGTGATTTGCGACGGCCCGGCCTGCCCGGACATGACGGCACCCAAAGCCATCATCCGGCTGGTCGGAGAGGCGGACGCGGGGGCGCTGCTGTTGCCGCCTTTGGTGCAGGCGTTTGCATTGTCTCGCGGGCTTATCTACGCGGTTGCCGACTCCAAAGTGGTGATGCTGACCGATCCGGCCACAGGTAAAACCCTTGCGGAAATCTCATTCGTGCCGCTGACCCCGGATCAGGCCCGGGCCGAAGTCAAGGCGGGCCGGGCGGACCTGATCCTTGCCTCTGCCACAGAGCCGGATTTCGGCACGCGTGCGATGGCGCTGGATGCACTGATCCCGATTGTGGCACCCGACAATCCTATCCTTGGTATTTCAACGCTTGATCTGGCCAAGGCGCTGTCGGGCGAGGTTTCGAATTGGTCGCAGGTCGGTGGGCCGGATATGCCCCTGGTGCTGCATGGGCTGGAACCTGACAGCGATCTGCAACGCGCTCTTTCGGCGCGGCTGGGGCGCGATATTGCAGCCACAGTGACGCATCCCAATCTGGCCGACTTGGCCAATGCAGTGGCAAAAGACCCCTGGGCGCTGGCCGTCACCGGGCGGGCCACGGCGGGTGCGGCGCGCAAGCTTGCACTTTCGGACAGCTGCGGCTTTCCCCTGTCGCCCAGTCCGTTGGCGGTGAAGGCGGCGGATTATCCCCTGACGCTGCCGATCTATCTGTTGACCCCGCGTCGCCGCCTGCCCCTGATGGCACGTGAGTTTCTTGAGTTCTTGGCCCTGCCCACCGCGCAAGCCGCGATTGCCAGCGCCGGCTACATCGACCGCAGCCCCGAACGCCAACCAATGACGGCGGACGGCCTGCGCCTGATCAACGCCATTCAAGGCGCGGGTGAGGAAACCACATTGGCCGACCTGAAACGGCTGGTCGATCTGATGGATGGTGCGGACCGGCTGTCATTGACCTTCCGGTTCGAGGATGGATCGAACCTGATGGACGCCAGTTCAGTGGAAAACCTGACCGATCTGGCGCGGCTTCTGGAAGCTGGATTGTTCGATGGCGAGACGCTGACGCTGGCTGGGTTTTCGGATGGATCGGGTGCAGCGGCGGCCAATCTGGACCTGTCACGCGCACGGGCGACCGGTGTATTGGCGGCCTTGAAACAGGCTGCCCCCACCCTGCGCGACGATCAACTGCCGCAGGTGGTGGCCTTTGGCGAGGCGTTGCCGATGGCCTGTGACGAAACCGGGCCGGGGCGGCGGTTGAACCGGCGCGTCGAACTGTGGTTGAAGCCCGCCTTCAATGCCAGACCCTAGGGTTGCTGAAGGGGTAGGGCGGCGCTAGTCTGTCGCAATTGTTCCGAGGGTGTGTGATGTACAAGGATCTGTTGCGCGACATTGCCGAAAGCCAGATGCCCGCCATCTCGGTTGAGATCGTTACGGGAACCGAACGGTTCGATGTGATCAACAGCCTGCCCGCGCAAAAGAACCTTGGGATCGAACTGGGCGTGGCGGGTGGATCATTTTCGGCCCGAATGATGCAGTCGCGGCGATTCAAGCGGTTCTACGGTGTTGATATATATGGTGATACCCATGACATCAGCGAATATAAGAAGGCGCTGCGCACTGTGGGCCTGCACCGCAATTTTCACCTGCTGCGGATGACCTTTGATCAGGCGCTTGATCTGTTTCCCGATGGTCATTTCGATTTCATCTACTGCGACGGCTACGCCCATACCGGCGAGGAGGGCGGGCGAACGCTTCGGGATTGGTACGCCAAGCTGAAACCCGGAGGGGTGATGGCGGGCGACGACTATGATCTGGCGCAATGGCCATTGGTGGTCTGGGCCGTGCATCACCTTGTGGCGCAACTGAATGTGCCACTGAAGATCACCGACGTGGTGTCAGATACGGCTTACAATCGCTATCGCTCGTGGTTTTTCACCAAACCGCCCGGCCCCGCCCCAGAGTTGCAGCCCTGTCAGCCATTGATGGACCTTGGCGATATTGAAAAGGCCAGCAAGGCCGAGCAGCGCGCGGCAAAGATGGCGGCGCGCAAAAAGGGCCAAGGTTTTGACAACCCGTACCAGCTTATAGATAGCCCTGCGATCGGAACGACAGTTCCCGCGACTTTCCAATGATCAGGTGGTCGTGCAGCGTGATGCCCAGCACCAGAGCCGCCTCCTGCACCTGATGCGTCATGCTGATATCGGCCTCTGATGGCGTTGGGTCGCCCGAGGGATGATTGTGCACCAAAATCAAGGCGCTGGCATTCAGTTCCAGCGCCCGTTTGACCACTTCACGCGGGTAGACCGGGACGTGATCGACCGTGCCCTTCGCTTGCTCTTCATCCGCGATCAGGACGTTTTTGCGATCAAGATACAGGATGCGGAATTGCTCGGTTTCGCGGTGGGACATGGCGGTGTGGCAATAGTCTACCAGTGCATCCCATGATGACAGAATGGGGCGGTTCATCACCTTTGCCCGCATCAGTCGCTGGGCCGAGGCTTCGACGATCTTCAGTTCGATCACCACGGCCTCTCCCACGCCCTTGACCGTCTGCAACCGTGCAGGGCTGGCCGAAATCACGCGGTTGAAATCACCGAACGTATCAAGCAACAGCCGCGCCAAGGGTTTCACATCCTGTCGGGGAATCGCACGAAACAGCACCAGTTCCAGCAGTTCATAATCTGGCATTGCCGCCGCGCCACCATCCATGAACCGATCCCGCAGCCGTTTGCGGTGATCGGATATGTAAGATGGCAAGCGTCCAGAAGCCGCAGAAACAGCCGCCTCATCCTCGTCCCCCGAAGGGGCGAAAAGCGGCAGCAGGGATTCGTGGAAGCCAGATTTTGCCATCTGCAGATGCTGCCACGGCGATGGTGAAGAAATTGTTAATCCCGGCCAAGGAAAAACCGCCGGGAGTGATCCCGGCGGTCTTGTCACATCAACCTTTCATTCCGTCCCAAAAGCCTTTGACCTTCGAGAAGAACGACGATCCTTCCGGGTTGTTCTCGGTTGAAAGCGTGTCGAACTCGCGCAGGATTTCCTTTTGGCGGGCGGTCAGGTTGACAGGCGTTTCCACCGCCAACTCGATCACCATATCGCCCGATCCACCGCCGCGCAGGGCTGGCATGCCCTTGGCGCGCAGCCGCATCTGTTTGCCGGTCTGGCTGCCGGCGGGAACCTTCACGCGCGATTTGCCGCCGTCGATCGTCGGCACCTCAACCTCACCGCCCAAGGCGGCGGTGGCAAGGGTGATCGGGACGCGGCAGAACAGATGCACAGAGTCGCGTTGAAAGATCGGATGATCCTTGACCTCGATAAAGATGTACAGATCGCCCGACGGTCCGCCGCGCATCCCCGCCTCACCTTCGCCCGCCAATCGAATGCGGGTTCCGGTTTCCACCCCGGCCGGGATGTTCACCGAAAGCGAGCGGTCTTTTTCAACGCGGCCATGGCCCCCGCAGGATTTACACGGGTTTTTGACGATCTGCCCGGCCCCGCTGCACGTGGGGCAGGTGCGCTCGACAGTGAAAAAGCCCTGCTGCGCCCGTACCTTGCCCATGCCCGAACACGTCGGGCAGGTGACGGGTTCAGCCCCGCCTTCGGCCCCTGTGCCACGACAGGTGTCGCAGGAAACAGAGGTGGGGCCACTGATGGCTTTCTGGACACCGGCCAAAGCTTCTTCGAGAGAAACCCGCGGGTTGTAGCGC
>CAZCFC010000249.1:0-4637 GCA_964497815.1 uncultured Cypionkella sp. | reverse complement strand
GTCATCACGCCCATTCCAAGGCCCCCTTCTTCCACTCATAGGCAAAGCCCACGGTCAGTACGCCCAGAAACACCATCATCGACCAGAACCCCACCATCGAAATCTCGCCAAAGGCCACCGCCCAAGGGAACAGGAAGGCGACTTCCAGATCGAAGATGATGAACAGGATCGACACCAGATAGAAGCGCACGTCGAACTTCATCCGCGCATCGTCAAAGGCGTTGAAACCGCATTCATAGGCGGAAACTTTTTCCGGGTCAGGATTGCGCACGGCAATCACGGCTGCAGCCAGGATCAGGACAAGCCCAAGCCCCACGGCAATGGCAAGCAGGATGAGAATGGGCAGATACTCTCTGAGAAGTACGTCCACGTGGGGCTCCTATCGCTGGTCTCGAACATGCTGCGGGCGCGAACACCCACCACACCTTGGTTTCGTTTACTCCGCCCCCAAAGCGGGGTCAACCAAAGCCACGCGGAAAAGAGGGGCGCGGTGGATGCTAAGTCCCCGGTTTTTTCGACACAATTCCCGAGTGTTTTGCTAGACTATGATGCGCCATCCTGATGGATTGCACAAAGCAAGGCAAACCCCCATCTGTTCGGGATGGTTCATCGTGAAAGGTCTGCCCATGTTCCGCCTTCTGTCGGCTGCCGCCCTTGCCCTGCTGCCCTTTGCCGCACCTGCCCAAGAGGTGGGCCGCGTCGGCGTCGACTGGGTTGGCAATGACATCATCATCGAGGCCTTTGCCGATCCCAAGGTACAGGGCGTGACCTGCCACATCAGTTATTTCGAGCGCTCGATGTGGGACAGACTGTCCAAGGGCAACTGGTTTGAAGACCCGTCCAATGCGTCCATCGCGTGCCGCCAGACCGGACCGATCATCATGGGTGCGATTTCGACCGATGCCTCGGGCGAGGCCGTGTTCAGCGAAAGCAGGTCACTGGTGTTCAAATCCCTGAACGTGACGCGGATCTTTGATCAGAAAAATCAGGTGTTGGTCTATCTGACCCATGCCACCGAACTGACCGATGGGTCGGCCAAGATGTCGATTTCCACAGTGCCGCTTTACAACGCAGGCCTGCCTGCGCAGCAATAACGACAGATCATCACCGATGCCTTCCTGTGCGGTGGTTCCTATGCTTTCAGACTGGTTCAAATATCCCCGCCGGAGGCTCCTTTGGCATCAGCCAAAGCTGCTGGCGGGCATATCGGCACCGATGCCTGCGCAGGCAATCCGCCCACCAACCACGAGGTCAATCGCACCAATTGCGCCGGGCCTCGCCGTGATAGGCCACGGCCAACCCCTCGGCCACCATGATCGACGCGACATCCCGTCCGTCGATGGTCAGCACCACCAGCGCGCGGCGATATTTGTCGTATCCGTCGCGAAACACCTGCACGCCGGGGCGTTTGACCAGTGCGCGCAGGCGCTGCGTGGCGCGGTGGCCCCATGCGGCCTCGGCGGCGCATTTGGGCGATCGGGTTTCGGGCGCGTCAAAACCCCGCAACCGCGCCGTCAGGCTTTGCCCGTCACACAACAATTCAAGCGTGTCGCCGTCATACACAAAGCCAATCCGGCAGCCCGCCGACGCCACGCCGTGATAGGGCGCAAAGTGGTCGGCGGCGGACCACAAGACCAGCAATGTCAGCAGGATATAGGCCGTCAGATTGGCCGAACGCCTCACTGGATCACGGGCAACGCCGCGGCTTCGGGTTCCGGCCCCTGCCCCACCGCCAGCGCCTCGGCCCGGATGATGCGCGCGATCTGGGCGGCATCCGCCACCGAAAATGTCAGCGGCAAGCGCATGTCGATCAGCCCCGCTAGGATGCGATCGGTCTGCGGCAGGCTTTGCGGCTGGGCATAGCGCCAATGATCATAGCGGCTGGTGAAGGCCACCGGATCATCGGCGCCAAACCATTTCAATTCGACCCCGCGCGCCAGCGTGCGCGACAGGAAAGCCCCGATCCGCGCCGCACTCCACCCCGGCAGCAGGAACTGAAACGACGATGCGGCATATTGTTCGGCCTGGGGCCGTGCCACCAGCCGCAAACCGGGTGTCTCCTGCAATCCATGCTCCAACGTCCGGTACAACGCCGCCCAGCGGGCCACGCGGTCAGGCAACAGCCCCAACTGCGGCCGCAGGATCGCTGCACGCAGATTGTCCATCCGGCCCGAGACATTGGGCACGTCAAGACGCACCGCCTCGAACGCCTCGGGTGGGGGGGCGGCGCGGTGGCGCGCATACAGCATGTAAGACCCCGACAACAACACCGCGCGCGCCATGACCTCCGCGTCGTCGGAAATCAGAAACCCACCCTCGCCCGAATTGATATGCTTGTAGGTCTGCATCGAATAGCAGCCGATCAACCCATGCCGCCCCGATGGCATGCCGTTCCACGCGGCCCCCATCGTGTGCGCGCAATCCTCGATGATGGTCACACCCAGATCGGCGCACAGGCGCACCAGCGCCTCCATGTCGCACAGATGCCCACGCATGTGCGACAGCATCAGCAGACGCGCGCCGGTGGCCCTTGTCTTCACGGCCAGATCGTCAAAATCCAGTACAAGATCCTCAGTCACCTCAACGAAGACCGGACGTGCCCCCGCCGCTGCAATCGCGCCCGGCACCGGGGCAAGGGTAAAGGCGTTGGTCAAAACCGGTTCCCCCGGCTGCACCTGCACCGAGCGCAAAGCACAGCCAAGCGCATAACCGCCCGAGGCCACCGCAAGGCAATACTTTGCCCCGACCAACGCGGCAAACTCTTCCTCCAGAAGCGCGGCTTCGGCAATTTCCCCCGGCGCGGTGTTGTACCGATGCAGGCGCCCATGTCGCAGCACGGCCAAAGCTGCCTCTATTCCTGCCTCGGGGATGGGTTCCTGCTGTGTAAAGCTGCCGGTAAACCGCTCTTGCATCATCGCTCTTGCCCATCCTTCCGCACGAATATCACGAACAACACCAAAGCCAGACCCATCCCCGCCGCCGCAAGGAAATAGGCGATGTCGGGCGATTGAAGCGGTGCACCCGGCTGCATGAAATAGCCGAAGACCTGGCTGAAAAACACTGTGCCCCCCAACATGGCGACGTTCATGATGGCCGCAATCCCGCCCTGCAATTCGCCCTGCGCGTTGTCAGGCACATCGCGCGTCATCATCGCGGTCAGCATCGGATGGATGAACCCCTCGGGTCCATGCACCACCATCAACACCACAACCACGCCCAAAGACCCGGCAAGCCCGTAACCCGCCGCCGCAATCGCCGCCGAGACAAGACCGATCAACGCCACCCGGTGTTCCCCAAACGCCTTGACCGCAGGTCCGGTCAATACGCCTTGAAACACCGCCATCACGACACCGAACACCGCCAGCGACAGGCCCACCATGGCCTCGGACCACCCGAATTTCGCAATGCCCCAGAACGGCCAGATCGCAGGATAGACCGAGCTGGAAAAGAAGAACACGAACAGAACCGCGCACATCGGCAACACACCCTTGTACTGCCGGAACACCTTGAAGGCCCCGAACGGGTTGGACCGGCGCCAACTGAACGCGCGGCGGTTTTCCGGCGGCAAGGTTTCAGGCAGCACAAACCAGCCGTACACCAGATTGGCCCCCGACACCGCCGCCGCCACGAAAAATGGCACACGCGGTCCGAACTCCCCCAGCAGCCCGCCCAAGGCCGGCCCAAGGATAAATCCCACACCAAAGGCCGCCCCCATCATGCCAAAGGCTTTTGCCCGGTCTTCGGGGGCGGTGATATCGGTCAGATAGGCGTTGGCGATGATCCAGCTTGATCCGCAAAACCCGGCAATCGCCCGGCCAACGAACAGCCACAACAACGTCGGCGCAAAGGCTTGCAGGATATAGTCGATGCCCAGCCCCGCAATCGCCAGCAGCAACAACGGGCGGCGGCCAAAGCGGTCTGACAGGTTGCCCATCAAGGGGCTGAACGCAAACTGCGCCACTGAAAACGCAAAGAACATCCAGCCGCCAATGATCGAGGCATCCGCCAGACTGACTTGCCCCACCTCTTCGATCAGCGCCGGCAGCACCGGAATGATCAGACCAAAGCCCACCATATCCAGCAGGACCGTCAACAACACAAACGTCACCGCATGTCGCGACACGGGCTTTGCGGGGGGGAAGGACATGGTTTCCATGCGCCGAAAGCTAGGGGCTGCGCGCGCAACTGTCAAACAGGGGCCAGCCTGACCCAACCCCGTCATTCATATCAAATTTGTCTAAATTTGTCATCCTCTGTGCAAAAGTATCCCACGGGGGAAGCGCCCCCAGGGCGCGCGGGGGTGTGAAACCCCCGCCTTGTGCGCCGAAGCGCAGCTACCTCAACAGCCGGTGCACCACCCCCGACAGATCATCGAAGTGATGCAGCAGTGCCTCGGGCTGCAACCGCGCCACCCCTGCGCCCTCGGGTCCAAACGTCACCAACGCCACCGGGACCCCCACCGCAAGGCCGGTCAGACGGTCGGTTTCGGTATCGCCAATCAGCATCGACCGCGCCACCGCCCCTCCGGCCCGTGTCACCGCGGCCAGATAGGGGGCGGGATCGGGCTTGCGCGTGGGCAGTGTATCGGCGCCGATCAACGCGCCGAAGAGGTCGGTGATGCCAAGACGGCGGACCAG
>CAZCFC010000248.1:0-4670 GCA_964497815.1 uncultured Cypionkella sp. | reverse complement strand
TCTCCGAAGGGCGTCGGCACATGGACCCAGCGGATCACCAGACCCGCGCCGCCCGCCGCATAGTCGCCGGGGCTCATCGCCTCCCATGTCAGGAACAGATCGTGCAGCCGCCCGCCACCCGACAGCCCGGCCCCATGCGCGGTTTTCAGGACGCTAAAGCGGTCTGCCAGCATCCGGCGGGCATGATCCAGCGTCAGGTATTGCTGATAGCGCTTTGGCGAAACCCCCACCCATTGCGAAAAGGTGCGCTGAAAATGCGCCTCACTTAGTCCGATCTGCGCCGCAAGATCCTGCAGCGTCAGGCCAGGGCCGCTGGCATCAATGATCTTCAGCGCGCGGGCGATGACGGCATAGTGATAGCTGGATTGATCGGTCATGTCGCTCTCCTTGCCCGCATCATAGGCCGCAGATGCGCCGCAGACGACCCGTTTCCTGCGCCTAAGTCTTGTCGCAGAGGCCGGGATCGGTCATATCCAACCCATGGCACGTCAACTTGATTACCCCGCGATGAAACGCATCTTCACCCGGTTTCAGGCCGCCGAGCCGGAACCGAAAGGAGAGTTGGATCACACCAACGCCTTTACCCTTGTGGTGGCGGTGGCCCTGTCGGCGCAGGCCACGGATGTGGGCGTGAACAAGGCCACCAAACGGCTGTTTCAGATCGCTGATACCCCCGAAAAGATGCTGGCCTTGGGCGAAGAGGGGCTGATCGAACACATCAAGACCATCGGCCTGTTCCGCAACAAGGCCAAGAACGTCATCAAGCTTTCGCAACTGCTGATCGACAAATTCGACGGTCAGGTGCCGTCCAGCCGTGCCGCCCTGCAATCGCTGCCGGGCGTGGGGCGCAAGACGGCGAATGTGGTGCTGAACATGTGGTTCCATCAGCCCGCACAGGCGGTGGACACCCATATCTTCCGGCTTGGCAACCGTTCGGGCATCGCACCCGGCAAGGACGAGGCGGCCGTAGAGCGCGCCATCGAAGACAACGTGCCCGCTGAGTTTCAACAGCACGCTCACCACTGGCTTATCCTGCACGGGCGGTATATCTGCACCGCGCGCAAACCCAAATGCGGCATCTGCCCGATTGTTGATGACTGCTTGTACGAGGAAAAGACCGAATGAAACGTTATCAGGTTGTCGGCATCGGCAATGCCATCGTTGATGTGTTCGCTCAGGCAGATGACAGTTTTCTAGAGCTGATGGGCATCGAAAAAGGCATCATGCAACTGGTTGAGCGTGAGCGGGGCGAATTGCTTTATGCTGCCATGACGAACCGGGTGCAGGCACCGGGGGGATCGGTGGCCAACACACTGGCAGGATTGGGCAATCTTGGCCTGACCACGGCCTTCATCGGGCGCGTGCATGATGATGCCCTTGGGCGGTTCTATGCCAGTTCGATGGCCGAAGGCGGCACCGATTTCGTCAATGCCCCGGTGCCGGGTGGCGATCTGCCGACCTCGCGGTCGATGATCTTCGTGGCTCCGGATGGCGAACGGTCGATGAACACCTATCTGGGCATCTCGTCTGACCTGGGGCCGGATGACGTGTCTGATACGGTTGCGGGCCAAGCGGCGATCCTGTTTCTTGAGGGCTATCTGTATGACAAGCCCGCTGGCAAGCAGGCGTTCGAACGGGCTGCCAAACTGTGCCAGGCTGCGGGCGGTCTGGCGGGCATCGCGCTGTCGGACCCTTTCTGCGTCGACCGTCACCGCGACAGTTTCCGCACATTGGTCAGGGACCTGGATTATGTGATCGGGAATGAGCATGAATGGGCGTCGCTGTATCAGACCGATCTGGATTCCGCGCTGAAACTGGCGGCAAGCGATGCGGGGCTGGTGGTTTGCACGCGGTCGGGTGATGAAGTTATCCTGATCCGCGGGGATAAGCGGGTGGTCGTGCCGGTCAAGCGTGTGGTGCCGGTCGATGCCACCGGGGCGGGCGATCAGTTTGCGGCGGGATTCCTGTTCGGGCTGTCCACCGGCCGGTCGCTGGAGGTTGCAGGGCGTATGGGCTGCGTGGCTGCGGCCGAAGTGATCAGCCATTTCGGAGCGCGGCCCGAGGCCAATCTGACGGATCTGTTCGCACAAGAGGGGCTGATCTGACGGCAACGGGGCAAACCGGGCCGCTTTTCAGACAGATAATATCAACAAGGTGACAAGTCCTGCGTCGGGACTGGTCACCTTTTGGCTTGAAGGGCCGGGTGGCAAGCGGGTGCCTTGCCCCTTTGGCCTGTTTCAGGCATGACCATAAACATCAGCACTTAACAAAAGGGTGTGACCATGGATTACGGAAAATCAGGCAATCCGAAAGCGGCCAAGAACGTGCCGAAGCATCGCGTTGGCAAAGGGCTGGGCGCCGAAAAAAGCCCGACCGGGGGCCGCGCCAGCAAAGACGAATTGGTGGCGCGCATGAAGGCCTTGGCCGAGGCCAAGAAGGCGCAGGCCTAGGCAAAGTCCCGCTGGCCTTGGGGCGGTTCGATGGTGGCAGGGTGAACCCCGCCCTAGCGGACGGCCCCAAGGCCAGCGTCTTTCAGGGTGCAATCCTTGATCACATCGGCCCCACAGCGGCGCAGTGTCAGGTCTGCAGTCAGGCAGATGCGCACCTCTTGAATCATGCCGCTTTTGCAGGTGACGGTGATCTGATCGCGGGCCAAAGCCGGATTGTGTTCCAGAAACGCGTCTTCGATGACCAAGGCAGGCACCACCAGATCCTTGCTGATCCTGGCGAAAATCGGTGGGATCACCACGGAACTGTAGGCGTTCCGCATGGCGCTGTAATAGGCCTTGGCCGACAGCCCCGTACAGCGCCCGTGCTTTTTCCACTGATGGAATGCCAGACCAGAGCCGCCCATTATATCGGCCATCTGCGCAGTCTCGCCGCGCGACGGGTCGGCTTCGCCGGTGCGGCAATAGCTGGGATAGCCGTCTTCGTACTGCGGCCACAGCCCGTGCAACGTCCATGTCAGCCCGCGTCCGGCGTCGCATTGCGGATCTTTGCGGTCGTCCCCGTCCAGCGCGCACCAGTTTGATGACCAGCCCAATGACATCACCAGATAATCGTAATCGCCTGCCTTTTCGCCCTCGGCCTGCGCCATATTTCCCAGAAAAATCGCCACCAGGGCCAAGCATAACAGGCGCATTTGCACTTTCCCTTTGCCCAAAACGGCAGTATACGAGGCAAGATTTCCCTAAAATCGAAAACCACGCGATCCCGGTCGCAGCCGTTTTCCCGGCTTGGGGAAGATTTGTAAAGACCCGCTTGCGGGCAAGCGAAAGGAAGTCCGATGTCCAGACCCCTTATGTCCAAGGCAACCGCTGTTTGGCTGATTGACAACACCACCCTGACCTTTCGGCAGGTCGCGGAATTCTGTGGCATGCACGAATTGGAAGTGCAGGGCATCGCCGACGGTGACGTGGCCACCGGGGTCAAAGGCTTTGATCCCGTCAGCAACAACCAGTTGGACGCGATCGAGATCGAGCGCGGCGAAAAAGACCCGCTGTACAAGTTGAAGCTGAAGTTCAACTCGGCGGCTGTGGGTGAAGAAAAGCGCCGTGGCCCGCGCTATACCCCGCTGTCCAAGCGTCAGGACCGCCCCGCCTCGATCCTGTGGCTGGTCAAGTTCCACCCGGAATTGTCCGACGGGGCAATCGGCAAACTGGTCGGCACCACAAAGCCCACCATTCAGGCCATCCGTGAGCGGACGCATTGGAACATCAACAACATCACTGCGATTGACCCGGTTGCCCTTGGCCTGTGCAAACAGTCCGAGCTGGATACCGCGGTGCAGGCGGCCGTGCGCAAGAAGGCGGCCGAAGGCACCGTGATGACCGATGACGAGCGTCGCAAACTGGTTTCGACAGAACAATCCCTGGGCATGGGCACCGAAGGCAAGATGGAAACCGATCTTTCGCAGTTCAGCCGCGAAGAGCGTGAAGAAAAGCCGGCCGATTTCTCGGATGCCGACAGCTTCTTCAACCTGCCGCATGGCGATGATGATGAGGACGAAGACGACGATCTGCGTCGCTGATCGGCCGTTCCACAGATGAAAAACCCCGGTCCAAGTGGCCGGGGTTTTGCTTTGATGGGGGGCATCGGCGGCGGTTTAATGCGCCATCAGAACCGGCACTTCGGCTTTTTCCAGCATGTTGCGGGTTGCCCCGCCCAGAATGGCCTCGCGAAAGCGGGAATGGCCATAGGCCCCCATGACCAGCATGTCGGCGTTCTGATCCCAGACATGGCGGGCCAGCACATCGGAAATCCGGGGCAGGGTGCGGGCCAGAACCGAAACTTCGGCATGAACGCCGTGACGCACCAGCATCTGGCACAGCATGCCACCCGGGTCCGAACGCTCTTCGCCGCTGGTTGGCGGGTCGATCACGGTGATGTTGACCCTGTCCGCCCCCTTCAGGAAGGGCAGGGCCAGACGCGTGGCCACCATCGCCTCGGTGCTTTGATTCCAGGCGACGATGATGCGCTTTGGCAAGGTATTCTCGCCCAAACCCTTGGCAGGCAAAACCAGAACCGGGGCCTTGCCCTGAAAAAGTGACGCCTCGACCACCGCTTCGGACTCGGGGCCGATGCCCTGGCCATAGGGGCGGGGCAGCACGATCAGATCGGCAAAGCGCGCCCTTGAAGCCACCAGATCGGTCAGCGCGCCCAACTGGGTG
>CAZCFC010000247.1:0-4672 GCA_964497815.1 uncultured Cypionkella sp. | reverse complement strand
ACGCGCGGTTCGAAGTCATGGGGGTGCGCAATTCATGGCTGATCTGGCTCAGGAACGCATCCTTCTGCACCGAAAGCTGGGTCAGCTTTTCATTCACCTCGCGCAATTGGCGGGCGGTGCGGGTCAACTCTTCCTGCTTGTCCTCCAGCCGCGCCGAATATTCCATGATCTGGGCGGATTCGGTGGCCACAGCCAGCAGGTCTTCGACCGTCACCGTGGCGCGGCCGAACAGCTGACTGATCATCGCATGCGCTGTGGCCGCGCCAACCGATCCCGCCAGCCGCCGCTCCAGCCCTGCCAGAAACGCCGGGGTCAGATCGGGCAGAAAGCCCGCCTTGCCCTGATCGCGGGCCTCGGCCTCGAAATACGACAGCGCATCTTCGCCCAGAATCCGCTGTGCCATCGCCAGCAGCGCCTCGGGCTCGGCCTGCCCATGGGTCCAGCCCAGCCGTTCGGCCTGCGCCTCGCTATCAAAGGCATTCACAAAGGCCGCGCCCTGAATCCTCTCGACCGGATCGGGAAAAGACAACAGCGACCCCAGCGCAAAGGCTGCGGTGTTCAGCGCCAGCGACCAGAAGATCGCATGCATCAACGGGTCCATGCCTTCGGTGCCAAACAACGCCTGCGGCCGCAACCAGCCGATGCCGAACAGCCCGACATCAAAGACCTGCGTGGGGATCACCCCCTCGGCGCCAAAGGACGGCAGGAACAGGGTAAAGGCCCAGGTGACAAAGCCGATGCTCAGCCCCGCCATCGCCCCGGTCTTGGTGGCCCCGCGCCAGAAAATGCCGCCCAACAGGGCGGGCAACACCTGCGCCATGCCTGCAAAGGCGATCAGCCCGATCGAGGCCAGCGCCGCCGATCCGCCCGACAGGCGGAAATAGCCATAGCCAAGGCCCAGCACCACCATGATCGACAGCCGCCGCGCCGCCAGAACCCAGCCGCGCAAATCCCCCGACAGCGCCGCCTTTGGTCGCAGCCACAGCCAGGCAGGCATCATGACATGGTTTGACAACATGGTGGCCAGTGCGATGGTTTCCACGATCACCATCGAGGTGGCGCTGGAAAACCCGCCCAGAAACGCCAGCATCGCCAGCCCGCCCTGCCCCTCGGCCAAAGGCAGCGTCAACACCAGCATGTCAGGGTTGGTATCGGCGGGCATACGCTCCAGCCCGATCACCGCAATGGGCAGGATGAACAGGCTCATCAGGAACAGATACAGCGGAAACGCCCAGCTTGCCCGGGCCAGGTGACGCTCGTCGACGTTCTCGACCACCATGACCTGAAACATCCGCGGCAGGCAGATCACCGCCGCCGCCGACAGAAAGATAAGCCCGGTCCAGCGGCCCGGCTGCAAAGTCCAGGTCGGACTGGCAAAGCCTTCAATCCGGTCGATGATCGCCATCGGCCCACCCGCCAGCCCCCAGACCACAAAGACCCCCACCGCGATCAGCGCCACCAACTTGACCACCGCCTCAACCGCAATCGCCATGACGATGCCGTGGTGCTGTTCCTTGGCGTCCAGATTGCGGGTGCCGAACAGGATGGTGAACAGCGCCAGCCCCGCCGCCACCCAGACCGCCGTCGCATCGCGGTTCGGCAGCGCCCAGCCCTCGGGGGTTTCCGACGCAAACACCCCGAAAGACAGCGTCACCGATTGCAGTTGCAGCGCGATATAGGGCGTCGCCGCCACCACCGCGATCATCGTGACCAGCACGCCCAGCAGGTTCGACTTGCCGTAACGGCTTGAAATCAGGTCGGCAATCGAGGTGACGCGCTGTTGCCGACCGATCCGCACCAGCTTGCGCAGCACCCACCACCAGCCGACAAACACCAAGGTCGGCCCCAGATAGATTGTCAGAAACTCCATCCCCGACCGCGCCGCATAGCCGACCGCGCCATAAAAGGTCCAGGCTGTGCAATAGATCGACAGCGACAGCGTGTAGACCAAAGGCGAACGCAAAAAGCCCATGATCCCGCGAGACGCGCGGCGTTCGACAACAAAGGCCACGCCGAACAGGAACGCCACATAGGCCAGACAGGTCAGCACCAGGATGTTGAACGGCATCAGCGGTCCTCGCCATCCTCATCCTTGCCGGATTCAGGCTCGGCCAACCCCGGCGACAGCGCGGCGGCCAGTCCGATCAACCCGGCCCAGACCGCAAACACATAAACCCAATCACGCCCCCCCGGCGCAGGGCCCGCCCAAAGTGCGGGCAACATCAGCAGAAACAACCCCAGGATCGGCAACAGCCGGGCGGCATCGCGCAGACGGCGCTTGCGGTAAACGGCCCGCGCCAGAAACAGCGGCGCACGCGGGCGGCGCACCTTAGGCCCCCAACAGCGCGCGCACAGCCGCGCGAATATCGGCATTGGCAAAGGGCTTGGTCATGAAGGCCGAGACCCCGGCGCGCTCGGCTGCCTCGCGGTCACGCCCCTGCCCCTTGGCGGTCAGCATCAGCACCGGCAGCGCCGCCGTCACCGGATCAGCCCGCAGCGCAGCCAGAATCTCAAGCCCGCTTTTGCCCGGCAGCATCAGATCCAGCACCACCACATCGGGCGCAAACGCCGCCACTGCCGCCAAAGCCGCATTGCCATCGGACTGCACCTGCACCTCGCAGCCGTCGCGCGACAGGATAAAGCGGATCGCCTCGGCTATGTTGGCCTCATCCTCGATCAACAGCACCCTGCGTGTCATGCGTCCCCCTGCCCCTTGCGCCCGACTATCGGGGCAAATTCACAGCCTGTCAAAAGCCGATGCAGTTGGTCCTGCGATTTCTTACGCCGTCAAAATCGAAGGTTCACGCCGCGCGGGGCAGGTGGCGCGCTGACAGATGCGGCAGGTGGACCCGACGGGCCGCACTTCGGTTGCGCTCAAGGGGGCGGGCAGGATCAACATGGCCGCCTCGCGCAGCTCTGGCCCGCGAAAGCCACCCGGAAAGCGCGGCTGGCAAAAGGCCCGCACCAGAAACCGCTGCGCCTGCGGTCCGGCGGTTTCGATCACGCATTCGATGGGGCTTGAGGGCCGGGCAAGGGCGGTGAACAGCGGCCACAGCGGGCACGCCGCGCCAAACCGGGGCAGCGCAAAGCCGGGGATCGGCTTGCGAAAGGTCAGCGTGCCGGATCCGTCGCAGATCACCAGCCCCGCCGCCGAATCCGGCTGCAAGGCAATCCGGCGAAACACGGCCAGCACATCGGCACCGAACAAAGCCGCCAACCGTGCCGGGTCCGGCCCCATCTCGGCCAGGGCGGCGGCAAATCCGGGGTCCGGCAAAGCCTGCGCATCCCGCGCTGCCTGCTCGGCCCAGGACCGCGCCATCACCCGCGCCGCCCCCGAGGCCAGCCCACCCAGATCGCCCCCGGCCTGCCAGTTCAGGGCCGCAAGCCACGCCTCTACCTCTTCCTGAGGCGAGGCGATGCCCTGATCATCGACCTGCCCCGCCGTATCCAGATACCCGACCAATGCCTTGGCCCCCAGCGCCAGCCGCTCGCTGTCCTCATGCAGGTTGCGGTGGAACCGCGCCCGCCATTCGGGATCAATATCGTCGGTATCCACCAGAATCGCTGCGGTTGATCGCACCGACGACACCGCCGACAGCACCTCATGCAAAGATGCCGACAGATGCGGATCGTGGGTCATGCGGTCATTCAACGCCTCAACCGCCCGCTCCAGTCCCGCCGCACGCTGGTGCAGCGCCGTCACCACTCCGGCCCATCCGGGATAGCGGCCCGCGAAATCCTCGATCCGGTCAAGCTCGGCCCCCTGCGCGCCCGCGCCCAAACCCGCAGCCGCCGCCCGCAAATCATCCAGCACCGCGCCGCCAATGCCATCCCGAAACGCTTGCACCGGCTGCCCCAGCGCTTGCGCCAAGCGTGCCAGCAATGGTTCGGCCACCGGACGGCGATTGTGTTCGATCAGGTTCAGATAGCTGGCCGAAATCCCGGCCGCATCGGCCAGATCGGCCTGCCGCAACCCAAGGGCAATCCGCCTTTCACGCAGGCGGGTTCCGGTCAGGGCAGAGATCGGCATGGGCACACTCCGGTTTGTCAATAAATTGACAAATTTACAGCCACTTCACAACCCCCACCAACAGCCCACCGCGCCACTGCCCCACAACTTGGCCGCCCGCTACTTGGCCCCCCGTAACTTGGCCACCCGTCACTTGGCCACCCGTCACTTGGCTGCCGCGCATCTTTGCCCCGACCGACAAGGCCCGCCCCCCAAGGTCAACCCCTGCCGCCTTCCCAGCCCCACTTTCCCAGCCCCACTTTCGCAGACGCCTCATGCGGGCCGCCGCATATCCCCCGCCGGTTATCCTCTGTGCGCAAATATCCTCGGGGGGGGTGCCTGTGCCATTGGCACAGGTGCCTTGGGGGGCAGACGGCCCCCCTACCCTGTCAAGGCAAAACGGTGGCCGTAGAACGCAACCGCCCGATTGCCGCAATCCTGAATGGCCAGATGCAGATGCGCGCCCTCATTCACGCCGGGCAGTCCGGTGTCATGCGCCAAGGCCATCCGCCCCGCCACCGCCTGCCCCTTCACCCGCCCGCGCCAAAAGCTGATCTGCTCATCCACAAAGGTCTCAAGCGGACGCGCGCCCTGCCCTTTGGTGATTTCGCGCACCCGCTCCACCACGGCCAGACAATAGCCTGCCTCTTCCTGCGGTCCGGC
>CAZCFC010000246.1:0-4691 GCA_964497815.1 uncultured Cypionkella sp. | reverse complement strand
TCGGGGTCGCGGCACATGATCGGGTTCTTGGTGCCCCATTTCTGATCGTTGAAACGGGTTGTGTTGATGAAATAGATCTCTGACTTGAACGGACTGTCAAAGCCATGGTCCCAGTGTTGCAGCGTGGTCATGATCGGCATGTTGTTGGTTTCCAACATATACATGCCGGGGCCGAACACATCGGCCATCTGGCCTTCGTGGACGAACACCGCTGCCTGCCCTTCGCGCACGGTCAGCTTTGCACCGTATTTGATCGCATTGCCATGGCGTTCAAACCGCCACACCATCGTGTCGCGGGTGTCATCCAACCAGGTGATGACATCGACAAATTCGCCGCCGAGAAATCCGAAAACCATGTTCTACACTCCTTCGTCCCGCACGGGGCGGTTTTAACTTTCACCGCCCAACAGGCTGGTGGCAAGGGTTTCCACGATGGGCCGCGCTTCGGCCTCGGTCATGCCGGGGCGCAGCTGTGGGTTATAAAGCATCCGCAGCATCAATTCGTCCTGCCGTGTCAGCAAGGCGAACTCTTCATCATCGTTAAAGATGGTGGGGCGTGCCATCGGGCTGTCATTGGGCAATCCCAATCCCTGCGCAATTTCTTCGTGGATGCAGGCCAGCCGCATCAGATCGGGGTGTTCGGCCGGGATGAACACGAAAGCCCGCTCGAACTGGTTCGACGCGGCATTGCTTTGCGTCCACACAAGGCAGTAGGTTGATGGATCCAGATTGGTCACACCCGACACTTGCGCCGCCGTCAACTCGGGCAGCGTCGCCTGCAACGCAGGACCCAGCGCGCGGCGTTCATCGACGCTGGCGATATGGACGACAAAATTCGGGTTGCCATCAGCCAGGCGGATCGACAGCCCCGTCAGCGCCGCCAACCGCGCCAGATACGAAGAAATCCGCGCGGTATCCGTTGCGCGTTCTGCGGCGGGCACCGAGGCACCAAAGCGCAGGCCAACCCGCACCGGCCCTTGCCACCGCGTCAGGTGCATCGGCGCGGTGCTGGCCACCGTGCCGCCAAGGGCGCGGTCGTATTCCTCATACATCGCGATGCGCAGGAAGTTGTTTGCCAACATCCGGTCGGTGATGGGCGTGTCCACCCCGCCCCCATCGGTGCGCAACAGGCCCTGAGACAGCAACGCCTGTTGCACCTGCCCGTAATAGGCGTGCATCGCCGCACTTTCGGGGCTTGGCGGCACCACAATCGGGGCAGGGGCGGCGGGCCGGGGCAGCGGTTGCACCACCGGCCCGGGTGCTGCGGATTGACAGGCGGCCAGCGCCAGCGCCGCCACAAGGGCGGGCAGGCAGGACAACCGTTGGGCGCATACCGTCATCAGGCGCATGGATCAGACAGCGCCGCCGACGTTTTCGCCCAAGCCGGTCTTGCGGGCGCGTGCCGAAGCCAGTGTGTCGCGCAGTTCATGCTCCATCTTGATCAGCTCTTCTTCGGCTGCGGCACGGCGGATCTTGCCCTCATCCGCGATGGCCAGACTTTCCTCGATCGTGGCCAGCAGGGTCGCATTGGCCTTTTGCACCGATTCAATGTCGAACACACCGCGCTCCATCTCGGTGCGCACGATCTTGTTGGCCTCTTTCAGGTTGTCGGCGTTGGCGGTCAGCAATTCGTTGGTCAGATCGTTGGCGTCCTTGATCGCCTCGGCCGCCTCTTTGCTGCGCTGGATCGTCACCGCCTGCGCCAGTTGGGTTTCCCACAGCGGCACGGTGTTCATCAGGGTCGAGTTGATCTTGCCCACCAGCGACTTGTCATTCTCTTGCACCAGGCGGATCGAGGGCAGCGATTGCATCGTCACCTGACGCGTCAGTTTCAGATCGTAAACCCGGCGTTCCAGATCATCGCGTGCAGACCGCAGATCGCGCAATTCCTGGGCTTTCTTCATGCCGTCGGCCTCGGCAGCGTCCTTCACATCGGCTTCTTTCGCGGGGATGGTGCCGGTGTCCAGATCTTTCAGCTTGGCTTCGCCCGCAGCGATGTACAGCCCAAGTTCGTCATAGAAGGTCAGGGTCTTGGCATACAGGATATCAAGGCTTTTGATGTCTTTCAGCAGGGTGGTTTCATGCACCAGCAGGTTCTGTGTGACCTTGTCGATCTGGGTCTGAACCTGTTCATAACGCGCGATGAATTCCGCCAGCGGGGCAGCGTGGCCTGTCAACCACTCCCACCAGCTTTGCTTGCGGTTTACGTCCAGCTCTTCGCCCGAAAAGCCGCGGATGGTGGAAACGATTTCGCGCAGGGAATCGCCTGCGGGACCAACATCCTTGTTTTTCACGCCCGCCAGCATTTCCTGCGAAATCACCTGCAATTCCGCCTGCGCGCCCGACCCGAACGAGATGATCGACTGGGTGTTCGACATATCCAGTTCCGCCATCCGCTTGCGGATATCTTCGGCCACCGGGGCCGAAGCTGTCTCAAGTGGCACGATCTCACGCCCCGGTTCCGGCAAGATCACGGCGGTCACTTTTTCAACTTCGGCAAGCGCGGTGGCAGCGGCGACGCGGATATCTTCGGTCATGGGGTTCTCACTCGTTCAAAGGGCCCAATGGGCAGATGTCAGGTTTCCAGTTTCAGGCGGTCACGCAGCACCTGAATTTCAACGTCAAGATCGGTGTGGCTGCCCGACAGCAAGGACTGCGTGCGCTGGGCAAAGGTGGTTTCCAAATCAGTCAACAGCAATTCATAATCGGCACGCATTTTCGGATCACGGGCCCGGGCGTAGGCATCCGCGAACTTCACCGTCGCATCGCGTGCGCCCATCAGGTAGACCGACAGGTACTTGCGCGCCGCCGTCAGATCGCCGGGGTCAGATTCAACAGTGCGGAACAGGCCGCGCGCGACAGAGGCGAATTTCTCGATCCGCGCCTCGAGCGGGCGGTCGCCGGCGCGCAGAATTGCGTCTTTCATTGCCAAAAGCAGCGCCTCGGCCTCATCCACGGCGCGGGCCACACGTTGCACCTGAAAATCATCGACGCCCTCCATGCCCTTGTTCGTCATCGGGTCAAATCCGAACGCGCCAAGATGCAGGGCGGTTCCGGCAATGCCAAACAGGATCGGGTACAACAGCCCGGGTTGCGCAATCATCCCGCCGATCACCAAGGCCAGTCCCGTCAGCACCGCGCCGAACAACTTGCGCGGGATTGCCGGTTTGCGGGCGACTTTGCGTTCGTCATAGGCGAAATGCGCCCGGATGCCGTCGCGCGTCAGCCATGCCGCCAGCATCAGCACCGCCGCCGCCGCCAAACCAAGGATCAACGCGCGCGGGTCGCCGCGCAAGCCGTTGATTGCAAACAGGATCGGCAAGAAAAACAGCGCGCCGACACGTCCGTCGCGCTTGCGCGGGGCCACCGCGCGGATGGCAGCCGCATGTTCGGTCTGCGGGCCTTCCTCGGTCCGGGCATTGTCGGGGCTGAATTTGCCACCAAAACGCTGTGCCATCACGCCGCTCCACTAATGGCGACGTAAACGATCAGCGCCAGCAACATCAAAAACGCCACGGTCTGCAAAGATTTTGCGGACATGCACCCTCCGCGCCCGAGTGATCCGGGAACCTGATGACTATAGGCACAGCGCCCGCCCCATGCCAGTGCCCAGTGCGGGAAATCGCAGGCTTTATTCCCCCCGTTTCGGGCGGGGACCGGGTTTGCCACGGCCCGGGGTCGCACTGCGTGGTGCGGCGGGGGTGTTGGGGGGTTTGGTCGGGGCAGAAGGCTTGTCCACCCCCGCCTTCTTGGGCGCAATCCCGCGTGGTTTCGCAGTGGTGGCGACGGTCCAGGCCTTTGACAATTCGGTCAGCGCGCTGCCCGGTTTTGCGGGGCGGGTCGGTTTGGTGCTGTCGGGTCTGGCGCGCGGGGCCTCGCGCTCGGCCTTCGGGCGCGCGGTTTCCGCCTTGCTGCCCGTTGCCGTGCGGCTGGCTGCGGCGCCGCGCGGGGCGCGCACGACTTTGCGCGGGGCCTCATCTTCGGGGGTGCGGCCTTCGCCCAGCTGATCGCGCAGAACCTTGCCCTTGACCTCTTCAACCTGACCCGGTTGCAGATCGCCCAGCCGGAACGGCCCATAGCTGACCCGGATCAGCCGGTTCACCGTCAGGTTGATCGCGCTCATGGCGCGGCGGATTTCGCGGTTCTTGCCTTCACGCAGGCCCACCGTCAGCCAGGCATTCGCCCCCTGAATCCTGTCAAGAATAACGATCATGGGCTGAAAGCGTTCGCCCTCGACCTCGATCCCTTTGCGCAACGGTTCCAGATCAGGATCGGTGGGATTGCCGTTCACCCGCACCCGGTATTTGCGCAGCCACCCCGTTGATGGCAGTTCCAGCCGCCGCTTCAACGTGCCGTCGTTGGTCAGCAGCAACAGACCTTCCGAGTTCAGATCCAGCCGCCCCACCGACATCACACGCGGCAAATCCTCGGGCAGGTTGTCAAACACCGTCTCGCGGCCCTTTTCATCGGATTCCGATGTCACCAACCCGTCGGGCTTGTAATACAGCCACAGCCGCGCCTGTTCCGGTTCGCGCACCAATTCGCCGCGCACGGTGATCTTGTCCTTGGCGGTGACGTTCAGCGCGGGCGAGGTGATGACCTTGCCGTTCACCGAAACTTCGCCCAACTCGATCATCCGTTCGGCCTCACGGCGCGAGGCGACACCGGCGCGCGACAGCACCTTGGCGATC
>CAZCFC010000245.1:0-4700 GCA_964497815.1 uncultured Cypionkella sp. | reverse complement strand
ATTGTACGCGCGCTATTGGAACCGCCAGTCCGGCGGCTTCATCGGCACCGGGGAAAAGGAAGCGGCAGAGTGAAAGTGATCATCGAACGGCTGGGCCATCTGGGCGACGGCGTGGCGCGCGGCCCGGATGGTCCGATCTATGTGCCGGGCATGTTGCCGGGCGAAGAGGTTGAGGGCGATCTGCAAGGCGATCATCTGGCCGATTTCCGCATTCTGACGCCTTCAGTCAACCGCGTGCGTCCGCCCTGCGCCCATGCCAAAACCTGCGGCGGCTGTATGATGCAACACGCGTCAGATCCCTTCGTGGCCGAATGGAAAACCGGGATCGTGCAGGGCGCGCTGACGGGGCAGGGGCTGACCGCCACCTTCCGTCCGATCCTGACCTCGCCGCCGAAATCCCGCCGCCGTGCAACGATTGCGGCGCGGCGCACCAAAACCGGGGCGCTGATGGGCTTTCACGCCCGCGCCTCGGATATGCTGGTGTCGGTGCCGAACTGCCAGTTGCTGCACCCCGATCTGATCGCCACTTTCCCGGCGCTAGAGGCTTTGGTGAAACTTGGCGGCTCGCGCTCTGCCGAGGTGAACCTGACGATCACGCGGTCATTGTCCGGTCCCGATGTGGTGGTGACGGGTGGCAAAGATGCCGACAGCGCTTTGCAGCTGGATCTTGCCCGCATTGCCGAAACCTTTGGCATCGCGCGGCTGACGTGGAACGGCGATATCGTCGCCCTGCGCACCCTGCCGATGCAACGCTTTGGCCGTGCCTTGGTTGCCCCCCCGCCCGGTGCCTTCCTGCAGGCCACGGCCGAGGGTGAACAGGCGCTGCTGCGGTCGGTCGCGCTGGCCATCGGTCCGGCCCGCAAGATCATCGACCTGTTTGCGGGCGTCGGCACCTTTGCCTTGCCCTTGGCCGAACGGTCCGAAGTGCATGCCGTCGAAGGTGAGGCCGCGATGATGGCCGCGCTGGAAAAGGGCGCACGCAACGCCGAAGGGCTGAAACGTGTCACCGTGGAAACCCGTGACCTGTTCCGCCGCCCGCTTGAGCCGGACGAGTTCAAGGGCGTTGACGCCGTTGTCATCGACCCCCCCCGCGCCGGGGCCGAGGCGCAGGTGGCCGCGCTGGCACTGGCGCGCGTTCCGGTGATTGCCTCTGTGTCCTGCAACCCGGTCACATTTGCCCGTGATGCGCGGGTTCTGGTGGCCGCCGGATATGTCCTTGATTGGGTGCAGGTGGTCGATCAATTCCGCTGGTCCTCGCATGTGGAACTGGTCGCGCGGTTCGCCCTGCCAACCCGCTGATCTGGCCATTGAAAAAAGCGTGATCCAACCTGCGCATTAGCAGACTAGGCAGGCACAGCGTTTTTCGCTATGGCCATCGGCAAAACAAGATAAGCGGGCACAGAATGACTTTCTTGCGGGTAATATTTTTGGTGATGGCCGGGCTGGCGCTGACCGCCTGTTCCTCCAAGTTTCGCACCTATAAAGGGCCATCGGTTTCTTCGATTCAGGTGCATAAGGCGGATCGCAAGATGTACCTTTTGCACAATGAAAAGGTGCTGAAGACCTATGACGTCGCGCTGGGCGGTGTCCCGGTGGGGCACAAGCAGTATGAAGGCGATGGCAAAACCCCAGAGGGTGCGTATTTCATCAGCCATCGCAATCCGCAGTCGACCTATCATCTGTCGCTTGGCATCAGCTATCCCAACACCGAAGACCGCGCGAATGCTGCGGCCATGGGCAAGCCACCCGGCGGAGACATCTTCATCCACGGCGGCCCCCCTTACAAAACGACCAAGCGGGATTGGACGGCGGGCTGCATCGCGGTGTCTGACAAGCAGATCGAACAGGTCTACGCCATGGTCAAACCCGGCACGCCGATTTTCATCATGCCCTGAACCGGGGGCGGCAGATGTACAAAAGGGGGCCGATGGGCCCCCTTTTACATGTGCAGATCAAGGCAACCTCA
Organism: uncultured Cypionkella sp.; assembly: GCA_964497815.1. Classification (GTDB taxonomy): domain Bacteria; phylum Pseudomonadota; class Alphaproteobacteria; order Rhodobacterales; family Rhodobacteraceae; genus Cypionkella. Next base: position 2,734 of record CAZCFC010000245.1, on the reverse strand, counting down.
GCCGCCTGTCATCATGGTCCACCAGATCTTGCCGTTCTGTTCCTGATACCAGGCAAATCCCACCTCACGCGCGGCGGGGTCCAGAACCACATCCCGGGTGTCAGGCTGCGCCATCCATGCCGACAGGGTTTCCAGCTCGGTCTGGTAGGTTTCCGAAATCAACTCGCCCAGAAAGCGCCCGGTGTAGCCCACACGCTGGGTGCGCAGCAGCGGGGATGAGCCGTCGGACCCGAAATGCCAGGGGCGGTTTTGCACCGACATATCGCGCGAATGGGTCAAGGACGCTGCGTTCAGCGCCGCGTTGAAGGCAAGCGGCTGCAATCCCTTGGCCGACCGCAGCGTGTTGACCGAGTCCAGGAACCGATAAGGAATGCGGCCGGCGCCGGCGCCGTTGATCTGGTAAACCTGCGGCAGGGGCTGACCGTCCGCGCCGACTTGCGGCGCCGAACTTATCCCGCACGACGCCAAAAGCATCGCGGCCCCGCTTGCAACAAGCACTGTCCGTCTGTTCATCTGTCTTTACCCCAACCAGAACCCAAAGAGGCCCCTTGATCGCTTGTCTTTATCCAAAGCCGCGCGGGGTTTCAAACCCAACCGTCATGCTCTGCGGCTGACCGCCTACTGACGTGACTTTGATTTGCGCGTTTTTTCACTTCGCTGTAATAGCCGTGCTAACCAAAGGGCAAGGACGTCGGCGCATGACTGAGGCAAACACCACATCGTTGAACCGTCGATTCTTCATCGGCGGCGCGGCGACCGTATTGACCGCCGCTGCCTTGCCCGCCGCAGCGCAGGTCGGCACCACCGAAATGGAATCGCAAGGCGGAAATATCCGCAACAACATTTCCAGCTTTCACATGGTGGATTGGCGCAATCACTTCGAAAACACCCGCAATGGCGCAATTCTGGCAGACTTGACCTCGCGCGCGCTGCACTATTGGTCGGAAGATCAATCGGTCTACAAACTGTATCCCAGCTCGGTGCCGCTGAACGAAGAGCTGACGCGCCGGGGCCGCACCGAGGTCATTCAGAAGGTTGAAAATCCGGTCTGGATTCCAACCAAGGACGAGTTGACCCGCAACCCCGACTGGCCGCGCCGCGTCGAGGGGGGCACGCCTGAAAACCCGCTGGGTGTGCGGGCCTTGTATCTGGGCTGGCCAGCCTACCGGATTCACGGCACCCACGACACGCGCAAGATCGGCCGTCGGTCGTCGAACGGTTGTGTCGGGCTTTATAACGAACATATCCTGGAACTGTATGCGCTGGCAAAGGTTGGCACGCAGGTACTGTTCCTTTGATCCACAACCAAATGCCGTGTCAGGCAGTCCCGCTGTGAAGGAGATCACCACATGACACATATTCCAACCCGGCCCAGCCGCCGTTCTATTCTGGCAGGCGCTGCCGGACTTGTCACCGCAGCCGCGCTTCCGGCTTTTGCCCAGACCAGCACGACCGAAATGGAGAACCCCGCTCAGGGTGTGATCCGCAATAACATTTCCAGTTTTCGGATGCTGGATTGGCGCAATTATTTCGACAATACCCGCAATGGCGCGGTTTTGGTCGATATAACCTCGCGCGCACTGCACTATTGGTCTGAAGATCAGTCTGTTTATAAACTTTATCCAACCTCTGTGCCGCTGTCCGATGATCTGACCCGCAAAGGCAAAACCGAAGTGGTGCAAAAGGTTGTGGCTCCGCAATGGCGACCCACTCCATCTATGCGCGAGCGCAATCCCGAATGGCCCGAAGTGGTTGAGGGGGGCTCGCCTGACAATCCGCTGGGAACCCATGCGCTGTATCTCAGCTGGACCTATTATCGCATTCACGGCACCCACGACACCCGCAAGATTGGTCGCCGGTCCTCGAATGGATGTGTTGGCCTTTACAACGAACACATTCAGGAACTGTTTGCGCTTACCAAAGTTGGCACGCAGGTGTTGCTAATTTGACGACATGGTGGCGCAGCGCGGGTCAACAGGCCAGTGGTGCATTGCAAACTGCAAGCCAAGCGGTCTACAGAGCGATTACGAGGAATAGTCTTGGGTGCGTGCCGTCGCCTCTGCGAATATAGGCGGCATGCAGAAATCTGGAGATACACTATGAAAAAGATCGCTCTCGCTGCCGTTTTGTCGGTTGCTGCTACCACCGCTTTCGCTGGCGGCGTTGCTGAGCCCGTAATGGAGCCGGAAGTTGTTGCAGCTGCAACCTCTTCGTCGGCTGGCGGCATCATCGTTCCGCTGCTGCTGCTCTTGATCGTTGCTGCTGCAGTTTCCAGCAACTAATCTTGGCTTCGGCTTGAAAGGACGGCAGAGCAATCTGCCGTCCTTTTGTTTTGCGCTATCGGCTTTCATGCCACCGCCGGGCCCATTCTGATGAAAACACAGGCTTTTGCGGGCAATCTGCGCCTTTGGCGGCGTGGTTATGCAAAGAACCTGCACTCTGACGATGAGAAACACTTGTATTTGCGCGGCCTTGTTAGCAAGGTGACGTAACGTCCACTGTTGTCGGAGAACAAGATGAAGAAAATCGTACTTGCAGCTGCGCTCTCTTTGGCCGCTTCGACTGCCTTTGCTGGCGGCGTGGCAGAGCCGGTGATGGAAGAAGAAGTTGTAGCCGCGACCACCTCGTCGTCGGCGGGTGGCATCATCGTTCCGCTGTTGTTGCTGCTGATTGTGGCGGCGGCAGTGGCGGGCAGCGGTGATCATGTCAAATCCATCAGTGATCTGTAATTTTT
>CAZCFC010000244.1:0-4701 GCA_964497815.1 uncultured Cypionkella sp. | reverse complement strand
CCGCGGCTATCCCAAGGGGGTAACGGCGCAGGATGTCAGCGTGGCAGGCGTGGCGTGCCGGCATTATCCGGGGGCTGGGCCGCTGGTGATCTATCTGCATGGCGGCGGTTTTGTCGTGGGCGGCTTGCACAGCCATGACGACGTTTGTGCTGAAATCCGCGCCACGACGGGGCTGGGCGTGCTGGCTGTTGACTATCGCCTGGCGCCCGAACACCTTCACCCCGCCGCTTATGACGATGCAATTGCGGTGGTGAGCGCCTCTGCCGGGCCTCTGATCCTGGCCGGAGATTCGGCAGGCGGCAATCTGGCGGCGGCGGTCTGCCACGGGTTGCGCGGATCGGGTGTGGCGATTCTGGGGCAGGTTCTGATCTATCCGGGCTTGGGCGGCGACCGCACCAAGGGCAGCTATGTTGCCCACGCCTTTGCGCCGATGCTGACGCTGGCAGACGTCGAATTCTACGCGCGTATTCGGCATGGTGGGGCCGAGGTGCATGGCGACCCGTCGGTTGCACCGTTGCATGACACCGATTTTGCCGGACTTCCGCCCACTGTTGCCATCGGTGCGGAATGCGATCCGCTGTGCGATGACGCCCGCGCCTATGCCGCCGCAATCACTGGTGCCGGGGGCCGCGCGACGGCTTGGGTAGAGCCGGGTCTTGTGCATGGCTATCTGCGCGCGCGCGCCTCTGTCCCACGCGCCGCCATGTCCTTCGCGCGCATCTGTGATGCAATTTCCAACCTTTCCAAAGGCCTGTGGCCATACGAGGCAAAACCGTGACTGCATTATTCAATATGGCCCACTGGCCCGAACGCGTTGATCTGGCCGCCGCCTTTCGCTGGACGGTCAAGCTGAACCTGCACGAGGCGGTGGCCAATCACTTCAGCCTTGCCGTGAATGACGATGGCTCGCGCTTTCTGATCAACCCGAACGGGCGGCATTTTGCGCGGATGACTGCGTCGTCGCTTGTGGAAATCGACGCCCATGACCCGGCCACGATGCAGCGCCCCGATGCGCCCGACCCCACTGCCTGGGGCCTGCATGGTGCCATCCACCGCGCCTTGCCCCACGCCCGCTGCGTGATGCATGTGCATTCCATGCACGCGACGGTGCTGGCCAGTCTGGCCGACAGCCGCCTGCCCGCGATTGACCAGAACTCGGCCATGTTCTTCAACCGGCACGTGGTGGACGACCATTACGGCGGCATGGCGTTTGAAGAGGAAGGCGCGCGCTGTGCCACCCTTCTGCGCGATCCCAAAATCACCACGATGATCATGGGCAACCATGGGGTGCTGATCATCGGGGCTACGGTGGCGGAAACCTTCAACCGTCTGACCTACTTTGAACGCGCCGCCGAAACCTACATCCGCGCGTTGCAAACCCGGCAGACGCTGCGGGTGCTGCCCGACGCGATCGCCGAGAAAACCGCCATGGAATGGGAGGCGTATCCCGGCTTTGCCGACGCACACCTGCGCGAAATCAAGGCACTGCTGGACGAAGAAAGTCCCGGCTACGCAACCTGAAAAGGGATGGCAGACAGGCCAAAGCAAAAAACATATCTTTGGCTAAGATTTTAGCCAGTCCGTTCACTTGATTGACCAAAGGCCCCGATTTGCCCCAGACCGCATTTCGCCATCACGGCGGTCTGGCGTGGCAGCTTGTACAGGCCACCGGGCAAATCTTGCTGCTGCGCCCTGTTGGCGGCCATGTGTCAGGTCTTGATGCAGGACAATGCGCGTTCAAGCCAAGGCGAAAGGCCACGATTTCAGTGCAATCGCAACCTGACGCGCCTTAAATCATGAAGGGTGCGGCTTTCATGGTAGCAGGCACCGCCACCCCCATTCTTGTCAAAATGGACGGGGCCAGCGCCAACTGGTCCAGCACCACGTCCGGTGCAGGCATCTTGGCGTCGCCAAAGTAGTAAAAGGCAAAATCACGCTGCAATTCGTCCGCGCCGCCATGGTGGCCACGATCATCCTGCCCGTGATCGGCTGTCACGATCACCTCATAACCCGCGTCGCGCCAGCGCTGCACAAAGGGCGCCAGCATCGCGTCCAACGCGTAGCAGGCGTTGTCCATTTCTTCGCAGTCATGGTAAAAGCGATGCCCCATGCTGTCCAGCGTGCAGCTGTGCAACATCCCGTAATCAATGGATTTATACTCACACAGCCGTGTCAGCGTGGCGAAAAGATCGACATCCGAGGGCGTCATCTGGTTGATGTTGCCATAGCCCGTCATGGTGTGGAACCGACCATGCGAAATGGGTCCGTCTTCGTCGTATTCGATGTCGCGCACCAGGTCGAACGGTGAACGGTTGAAAAGTTCCGACCAGAACGAATGCGCCACCGCCCCGGTTTTCCGCCCGGCGGCCGACAATTCGGAAAACACATCCGGCTGTGTCAGCCGATAAACCGCCTCATTGCCCCAGACCCGATGCACCTGCGGCGGCACCCCGGTGTGGATCGAGGCATAGCAGCTGGCAGAGGTCGAGGGCAGCGTTGCCCGCATCCGCCAGACCCGCGCATCGCCCTGCGCGACCCAGCCCTCAAGGTTGCCGAACAGCCGCCGCCAGTTGCGGTAGGGAACGCCGTCGATGATGATCAAAAGCAGTTTGCGCATTGTAAACTCCGATCCCGGCAGAGGCGTGGGGCCTCCGGCGGGGATATTTAGACCAGTCTGAAAGGATCAGTTGCCAGCGCTTTCCATCTTGCGGGTTTTCAGAACCTGCTCCAGCCAGCCCAGACGCATCTCGGGCACCGAGGACAACAGCAGGTCGGTGTAGTCATCGAACGGCGGGGTCAGCACGTCAGTCTTGCCGCCGTACCGCACCACGGCGCCGCGATACATCACCGCGATCTTGTCCGCGATGGCCCGCACCGTCGCAAGATCATGGGTGATGAACAGGTAAGCCACGCCTTCGCGGGCCTGCAGATTCAACAGCAGTTTCAGGATGCCATCGGCCACCAAAGGATCAAGGGCGCTTGTCACCTCATCGCAGATAATCAGCTTGGGCTTGGCTGCCAGTGCGCGAGCGATACAGACGCGCTGCTTTTGGCCTCCTGACAGTTCTGCCGGATAGCGATCAACAAAGCCTGCACCCATTTCGATTTCGTCCAGCAATTCCTGAACGCGCTGACGTTTTGCTTCGCCCTTCAGGCCAAAGTAGAACTCCAACGGCCGCCCGATGATGGTGCCCACGGTCTGGCGCGGATTCATTGCGGTGTCAGCCATCTGATAGATCATCTGCACCTCGCGCAGATCATCGCGGGTGCGTCCAGACAGCGCCGGCGACAGCGTGCGGCCTGCAAAGGTGATGCGGCCTTGGGTGGCGGGCAAAAGCCCGGTGATCACGCGGGCGAGCGTGGATTTCCCGGACCCACTTTCGCCCACAATCGCAAGGGTTTGCCCAGCAGCCAGATCGACGTTGACGTTTTTCAGCACATCGAAATTCGTGCCCCGGTACCGCGCGCTGATGTTGGATACCGACAGAACCGGCGCGGCATCGGGTTTTTCGTGATGGTCGATCGAGCGCACCGAAACAAGCGCCTGCGTGTAGGCCTGTTGTGGGGCGTTGATGATCTGATCGGTTGTGCCGTATTCCACCTTTTTGCCACCACGCAGCACAAGAATGTCATCGGCCACCTGGGCCACCACGGCCAGATCATGGGTGATATACAGCGCGGCCACCCCGGTGTCCCGGATCGCGGCCTTGATCGCCACCAGCACGTCAATCTGCGTCGTCACATCCAGCGCCGTAGTGGGTTCGTCGAAAATCACCAGATCGGGCTTGGGGCACAGTGCCATCGCCGTCATCGCGCGCTGCAACTGCCCGCCTGACACCTGATGCGGATAGCGGCTGCCGAAGGTTTCCGGATTGGGAAGACCCAGTTTGCGGAACAGGTCCATCGCCCGCGCCTCGGCCTCGGCCCTTGGCATGATGTTGTGGTGCAGCGTGGTTTCGATCACCTGCTCCATCAGCCGTTTTGCCGGGTTGAAGGCGGCGGCGGCGGATTGGGCGACATAGGTGACTTCGCGCCCCCGCAATGACCGCAGCGCAGAGGCATTGGCGCTGCGAATATCGCGCCCGTTCAACAGGACCTGCCCCCCTGTCAGCCTGACACCCCCCCGGCCAAAGGCCATCGCAGACAGCCCGATCGTGGATTTACCCGCCCCGGATTCACCGATCAGGCCCAGCACCTTGCCCTTTTCGACAGAAACCGACACGTCATCGACAAGTACCACATCACGCGGCGGCTCTCCGGGCGGATAGGACGTTGCCTCTATCCGCAAGTTCTTGATTTCCAACAGATCAGGCACCACGACCGCCTTTCAGGCTGCTGGTGCGCGACAGCACCCAATCCGCCACAAGGTTGACCGAGATCGCCAGCAGCGCAATCGCCAGTGCCGGCATCAGCGCCGCCGATTTGCCATAGACCAGTGCATCCTTGTTTTCGCGCACCATGCCGCCCCAATCCGACAGCGGCGGCTGAATGCCCAGACCAAGGAACGACAGGGTCGAGATGAACAGCACCGCAAAGATGAAGCGCAGCCCGAATTCCGCCACCAGCGGCGACAGCGCGTTGGGCAGAACCTCGCGGAAGATGATCCAACCCTGCCCCTCGCCGCGCAGGCGCGCCGCCTCGACATAATCCATCACGGTGATATCGACGGCCACCGCCCGGCTAAGCCGGAAAACGCGGGTG
>CAZCFC010000243.1:2104-4713 GCA_964497815.1 uncultured Cypionkella sp. | reverse complement strand
GCACAGGAAGACCCTGCAAGGCCACGTCATGCACGATCTGATCATAACCACGCTGCAAGAACGTCGAATAAATCGCCACGAACGGCTTCAGCCCCGCCGCGGCCATCCCGGCGGCAAAGGTGACGCCGTGTTGCTCGGCAATCCCCACGTCAAACACCCGTGCCGGAAACCGCGCCGCCATGATGTCCAGTCCGGTGCCCGAAGGCATTGCCGCCGTCACCGCAACAATCTTGCCATCCCGCGCCGCCTCGTCGGTCAAGGCCCGCCCGAACACCGACGTATACGCCGGGGCGTTCGATTTCGATTTCGCCTGCGCCCCTGACATCACGTCAAACTTGGCCACCCCGTGATATTTGTCGGCGGCACTTTCCGCAGGGGCATAGCCCTTGCCCTTCACCGTCACCGCATGGATCAGCACAGGCCCCGTCGCCCGCGTTTTCGCGGCCCGCAGCGTTGCCAGCAACTGCGGCATGTCATGCCCATCAATCGGCCCGATATAGGTAAATCCCAACTCTTCAAACAGCGTCCCCCCGCCGGGCATGCCCGTGACCAGCGCCCGCGCCCGCCGGGCACCATCGCGCACCGGGCCGGGCAAAGCGGCCTCAAATCCTTCGGCCAGACCACGCAGCGCCGCAAAGGGGGCCTGCGCCGACAAACCGTTGAGATACTTGTTCAAAGCCCCCACCGGGGGTGCAATGCTCATGTCATTGTCGTTCAGGATCACGAACAATCGCTTGCCCAGATGCCCGGCCGCATTCATCGCCTCATAGGCCATTCCGGCCGTGATCGCGCCGTCCCCGATCACCGCAATCGCATCGCCCGTCGGCTGCCCCATGTCGCGCCCGACCGTAAAGCCCAAAGCCGCAGAAATGCTGGTCGAGGAATGCGCCGCCCCGAACGGATCATAGGCAGACTCTGACCGCTTGGTGAATCCCGACAGCCCGCCACCCTGCCGCAAGCTGCGCATTCGGTCACGCCGTTCTGTCAATATCTTGTGCGGATAGCACTGGTGGCCCACGTCCCAGATCAGCTTGTCCACCGGGGCATTGAACACCGCATGAAGCGCCACCGTCAATTCCACCACACCCAGCGAAGACCCCAGATGCCCGCCGGTTTCGGACACCACGGAAATCACTTCGGATCGCAGCTCGTCCGCCAGCCGCGCCAGTTGCACATCGCTGAACGCCCGCAGATCGGCAGGGGAATGAACGCTATCCAGAAGCGGGGTTTCAACACGCATGGCATGGCCCTTTGCATTTGAAAAAAGGTGCCGGGTGAAGAACACACGGCACCAGGTCCCTGTTGCCAACAGGAAGGGAACCGGGCTGTGGATCGGCCCAGGTTTGGGCCGGCATCTGGCCCCAACGGCAGTGCGAACCGGGCGACACGGGTGTCGTCCGGTCCGAAGGCATCACGCGCTCTGTTCCAGCGGCTGCGCGATTTCAAGCGCGCCATAGGGCGATGGGGCCTGTTTGCTTTGCTCGGGCAACAGCTGCCCCACCAGCCAGATCGCCAACAGCACCGCCCCCACCCCAATCAGGGCAACCGCAGCCAGGAATGCGCCCCAGACCATCTGTCCCAAAGCCCAGACCCGCAGGCGGATCACCGGGCTTTGGCCCTCGAAATAGTGTTCGTCAGACATGACCCTTCCTTTCAGCGATCCGTCAAAGTTCAGTTCAGTGGCGCGTAACCATGGTCCTGCGCCCAGACAAACCAGTTGTCGACAACCGTGCCGGTCAACAGGATTCCAATGCCCCCGGTGATCGGAACCAGCACCGCAAACCACCAGGCCCAGCGGTGAATGCCCTCCATCGTGGCGTTGAAGCCCATGGTCCAGCGCCAGAACAACGCCGCGCGTTCCGAAGCCGTGCCACGGTCAACGATCTGCTCCAGCTCGCGGTCGCCGCCCAGACGCGTCACCGAAAGGATGGTCGCCCCGTGCATCGCAAACAACAGCGCCGACCCGTACAGGAAGGCAATCGAAAGCGCGTGGAAGGGGTTATAGAACAGGTTGCCATAGGTCAGGCTGAACAGGTTGGTCCAGTCCAGATGCGGGAAGATGCCATAGGGCACCGCCTCGGACCATGACCCCATCATGACCGGACGGATCAGGCCCAGCACCAACACCAGCCAGATGGCCGACGCAAAGGCCCAGGCAACATGCTTGCCCAGCCCCAGCGCCTCGGCCCGCAGATAGGTGCGCACCCACCAGGTGCACAGCGAGATCAGAAAGAAGAACCCCGCCAGCAGGAACAACCCGCCCTCGGCCATCGGCGGAATGCGCAGGCCCCACTCGGGCGCTGGCGGCTCCAGCGCCATCCAGAACAGATCCCGGACGAACACCGCCGGGTTATAGCCCGCCACCGACCAGAAATGCGCCCCGATCAGCATGAACCAGATCAGGCCGGTGGCCATGCTGATGACGCCAAAGGTGCCCAGATAGACCGGCCCCAACTGCGCATTGCCAAACCAGCCCAACAGGTTCGAAAAGCTGGCCCCTTTGGTCCGGTTGCCGAGATCGACACCCTCGACGATGCCCATCTCGGGGGCGGCGCGCACCTGCACCTGGGTAAAGAAGTTTTGATACTCAGCCATTTACGCCTCCTGGA
>CAZCFC010000243.1:0-2094 GCA_964497815.1 uncultured Cypionkella sp. | reverse complement strand
GCCCAGAACGGAAGTTGCAGCCACCAGTTCCACCAGTCGACCCATTGATCGAACCAGATCGTCCCGGAAATCCCGATGCAAACCGCGCTCCAGAACGCCGCGTTCATCGCCAGCAGCATGCCCAGTCGGTGAATGCCCAAGGTGCCCACCGAATAGCCGATCAGATCGCGAAAGAAGGTGTCCTCGTGGTCAGGCGTTTTCATCAGCTGACCCTTGGGCGGATTGGCCGCCGACAGGATCAAGCCACCATGCAGCGCCAAAGCCAGCGCGTTGGTGAAGAAGAAGGTGACCGCGATCATGTGGACCGGGTTGTAGTGAAAGTTGCCATAGGTATAGCCGGTGTTGCTGACCCAATCCAAATGGCTGAAGATGCCGTAAGGAAAGGCATATCCCCATGATCCCATCAGGATCGGCCGGATCACCACCAGCGTCAGATAGGCGAAAATCGCCACGGCAAAGGCAATCGGCACATGCAGGCCAATGCCCAGCTTGCGGCAGATTTCCACCTCGCGCAGGGCCCAGCTGATGAAGGCCCCCGCCGCGCAAAAAGTGATAATCTGCCACAGGCCACCCTGCAACAGCGGCGCAAATCCCAGCCCGTTTTCCACCGCCGGCGGATTGATCGAGATCAGCCACGGGTTCCACGTTGGCCCCATCGCTGCACCGTAAAGGATCAGCAGGGTGCCCAGGGCCGCGAAGAAGAAGGTCGTGACCCCAAAGAAGCCGACGTAAAACGGTCCAACCCAAAAGTCGAACAGGTTCCCGCCGATCAGCGTACCTCCCGGCACGCGGTATTTTCGTTCGAAGCTGAGCAGTGCCATGCTTCCCTCTCCGCGATTGGACGGATCACCCTGCAGCGCAGCACCTGCGCGGCGGGACCGTCATTTGTTCTGTAATTTCATTGATTTGGTGCGGGCGAGACAAGCCGCCCGCACCAAGGGGAAGCCTTACTCGGTGGCTGCGACAGGGGCCACGTAGCCATGCTTGGCGGCGGCAATGTCGAACCAGTTGTAGGCGGGGTTGGACAGCAGGACGAGGTGAATCATCGCTGCCAGAAGGAAAAGGAAAACCCCCTGCGCCACGAAAACGCGACGCGGATCGAAAATCAGCCAGATCTTGTAGAACTTGCTCATGTCTCGTTCCCCCTCAGAACCACGGACGCCAGATGAACACGGCCACATGGGCGACAACGGCGATGGTCGTGAACAACCAAAGCCCGCTCATGTAGACCGAGTGCAGCTCTTGCGCCTGCTGGTCTGTAAGACCTGTGAACGACAGGTCGGATTTATCAGCCATAGTATCCTCCGGATATTCGGACTGACGCCGCATTCCCTGCGGCCGGGCCACGGTGGGCGGAATGCCCCTCCGATGTTTCACCGCCCCGTTGCCGGGACAGCGAATTGCGAATGCGGTCTTTCAACCGCGGAAAATCATGGGTGTGATCGCCTGTGCGTCTTTCAACGCGCGGGCCACCGGACCAAGGCGCGGCAGACGCGCGTGGCGCACCACCTGAAACAGCCAGCCCACCACATGCGGCAGCACGGCCAGACTGAAGATCAGCGCGAAGTAGATGAAGTACTCGGCCTTGTTCACGCGCTTGACGTGATGCAGATCGCCGTTGGCGGTGTAATCGCTCATGCCGTCTCTCCCTCGGTTCGTGTGGCCGCCACGCCGGGCAGGCCCTCTACGGTTTCGCGCACCACCCGTTCGGCCCCGGAATCCAGCGCAGCCTTTTCGGCCGCATCGCGCAATGTGCGCGCGGCGCTGATCCGGGTCAGGATCGGGTGGGTGTTGACAATGCGGTCCAGCGCCGCCTGCGCGTCGGCATCCCAGGGGAAGTCGCGCCGCAGCGTTGTGGGGGTGGCCTGCGCCGAATCCATCTCGGACCCCAGCGGCAGAATGTGGAACAGCGCGTCAAACAGGCTGTTGCAGACGTCTTGCAGAATGCAGACCGCGCCCGCATAGCCCATGACCGGCGTGCCCGTAGACCGCCGGATCGCGGCACCGGGGAACGACGCCGGGACAAAGCTGGGGGCCGGCCCAAAGCCGCCCTTCAGTTCCGCCAGATACATCTTTTCATTGATCGACCCCATC
>CAZCFC010000242.1:0-4727 GCA_964497815.1 uncultured Cypionkella sp. | reverse complement strand
CCACTTTCTGATCGGGCGCGGCCGCTGGCACGATGGTCATCACGGCCTTGGCGCCTTTCTGAAACTGGCCGACTTCTTCTGCGGTAAAGCCCACGCGCGCGATGCAGCCAAGGGTGGCGCAAAAGGTGAACGGATAGATTTTCGGCTTGCCGCCGTCGATGGCGATCACAAGGTTCGCGGTCAGCAGGGTTTCCAGCGGTGCGATCACCGTGGCACCGGCTGCGGCCTGACCGCCTTCGGGCAGCGCGAACATGCTGATTTCGGCCACCGACGTGCCTTGTGCGTCTTTCAGCAGTTGATAAAGCTGGCACGGGTCCGACCCGTCCTCGGCCTTCACGCAACGCACTTCCCACGAGTCGATCGCCTGGGACAGATAGGTTTCGCCAATCGCGGCTGAGTCCTCGGTTTTCGGAGCCGTCGGCGCATTGGTTTCGGCGCCCATCGACAGATCTTCGGAGGTCGGCGCGTCGGCCGTCACCGTTTCGGCCGGAGCTTCGGCGGGGGTCTCAGCCGGAGCAGTCTCTTGGGCCATCGCCCCAGAAATGCCACCCATGGCCGCCATCGACAGGCCGATCGTCAGGGCCAGTTTGCGGGTCAGTTCCGTCATCGACATTGCTGTCACTTCCTTTATTGTTTGCGCAGCGCATATCATGCGGGATGCCGCAAGTCAGGTGCGAAAAACAGGGACCGGACCTTCGGTTCGGCAACAATCTGCCGAACGGGGCATGATGATGATCCAACGCCCTGAATAACAAAAAGGGCCAGCGAACCGGCCCTTTTCCACGTCAATTTTTTGCTCCCTGTCGGACTGGCCGACTTGATTGCCAGACGCTACGGCGGAATGAGCGAGGCGTCAACAGGGATTTTACGTGGGTAGCGCAACGGAAAACGCGAAAGAAAGCCGCGCCTTTCAAGGGGCGCGGCCAGTCAGACAGGGAGGAAGTCACCGCCGGGCGGCCAAATGCGCGCCCGGCAAGATCAGACTGGCATAGAGAGGTTAACAATGTATTTTGGCCTCGGACGCCCAAGCGGCGAAACGGTGTAAAGTAAGGGGCGTTGCGATGTCAGAGACGATTTTTGTGGGTGGCGGCGGCGAAGATTACGGCGTTGCGCAAAATCTGCTGCTGAAATACGGCAACCGTCACGGGTTGATTGCGGGGGCCACCGGCACCGGCAAGACCGTCACCCTGCAAATTCTGGCCGAAGGTTTTTCCGCCGAAGGTGTCCCGGTTTTCATGGCCGATGTGAAGGGCGATCTGTCGGGGCTGGGGGCGTCCGGCTCGGCCAGCCACAAGCTGCACGACGCCTTCACCCAACGCAGCGCCACCATTGGTCTTGATCTGCAATACCGCGCCTTTCCCGTCACATTCTGGGATCTGTTTGGCCAGCAGGGGCACCCGATCCGCGCCACTGTGGCCGAAATGGGGCCTTTGTTGCTGTCGCGCCTGCTGGAGCTGACCGAACCGCAAGAGGGCGTGCTGAACGTCGCCTTTCGTCTGGCTGATGAAGAAGAACTGCCGCTGCTGGACCTGAAGGACCTGCAGGCGCTTCTGACCTTCATCGCCGAACATGACAGCGAAATTTCGGGGCGCTACGGGTTGGTGTCGTCAACCTCGATCGGGGCCATTCAGCGCCGCTTGCTGGTGCTGGAAAATCAGGGCGCGGCCGAGATGTTCGGAGAACCTGCGCTGGATCTGGCCGACCTGATGCGCTGCGATGAACACGGCTTTGGCATGATCAACATCATGGCCGCCGACACGCTGATGAACACCGGGCCCCGGCTTTATGCGACCTTCCTGCTGTGGCTGTTGTCTGAACTCTTCGAAGAGCTGCCCGAAGTGGGCGATCCCGACAAACCTAGGCTGGTGTTCTTCTTTGACGAGGCGCATCTGCTGTTCACCGATGCGCCCAAAGCATTGATTTCCAAGGTTGAACAGGTGGCGCGGCTGATCCGGTCCAAGGGTGTTGGCGTCTATTTCATCACCCAGAACCCTGCCGATGTGCCCGAAGTGATCCTGGGTCAGCTGGGCAACCGCGTGCAGCACGCCCTGCGCGCCTTCACCGCCAAGGATCAGAAGGATCTGCGGATGGCGTCGGAAACCTACCGCGACAACCCGCGTTTCAAAACCGAAGATGCCATCCGTGATTGCGGCACGGGCGAGGCCGTGACGTCGTTTCTTGAGTCCAAGGGCATCCCCGGCATCGTCGAGCGGACGCTGATCCGCCCGCCCTCATCGCAGCTGGGACCGATTGATCCGGGCCTGCGGGCCCAGGCGATGGCCGCCTCTCCGATGGGGCGCAAATACAATCAGGCGGTGGACCGCGAGTCTGCATACGAACGCCTGCGCGCCCGCGCCGCCGCCGCTGCCGACGCCGCCGCCGCCGACGCTGCCGCCCGCGTGGGCACGCAGCAGGATCAGGACGAAACCCGCCAGGCCGAAGAAAACCGTGAATTCCGCAACGCAAGGCGCTATGATGGCGGCACGTCGTCAGAAACACCAAGGCAACGCACGACCTCTGGCAGCCGGTCTGATTCCATTGGTGAAGCTTTTGCTAAAAGTTTCGCCAGAAGTCTGGGGTCAAAAACCGGTCAGGCGGTCATTCGGGGCGTTTTGGGGTCTATCTTCAAACGCCGTTGACACCAAATCGCCAAGGCTTGGCCATAATTTAACGCTACTCCAGTACCCTCTGCCGACGCACCAAGGGGAAAGACATGACAATATCTGCTGCCGAGCAATATTTGATAGAACTGATCAATCGCGCCCGCCTTGACCCGGTGTCCGAGGCGGCGCGTTTCAAGATCGCTCTCAATCAGGGTCTGCCGGCCAACACTCTTGGCACGCAGGTGCGTCAGGTTCTTGCCCCGAATGAGACGCTGGAAGACGCCGCCATCGGGCATTCGCAGTGGATGTTGAACACGGATGTGTTCTCGCATGCGGGGCAGAACGGATCGACGCCGGGACAGCGGGTGACAAATGCGGGCTATGCGTGGAACCGGGTGGGCGAGAATATCTCGTGGCAAGGCTCTACCGCTGCCATCAGTCTTGAAAAGATGATCTCGCTGCAAAACGAGGCGCTGTTCAAAAGCGCCCATCACCGCGTCAATATCCTGCTGGATGGGTTTCGCGAGATTGGTGTGGCGCAAGAGGCCGGCAAGTTCAACTCCGGGGCCCACATCTTCAACGCCGCAATGCTGACGGAAAACTTTGGCACCGCGGGCAGCACCGTGTTTGTGACGGGCGTGGCCTATACCGACCACAACAACGACACCTTTTATTCGATTGGCGAAGGGCAGGCGGGCGTGACCCTTTCGGCCCAGAACATCAGCGATACCACCAAGGCGGCGGGCGGCTATGCGCTGGCGCTGCAAGCCGGGGCTGCGGTTGAGGTGACGGGGACAGTCGGCGCGCTGGACTTCTCGGCCACGGTGGCGTTGGACAATGGCAACGTGAAATTCGATGTGGTGAACGGCACCACGATTTTCACGTCGGGCGACATCAGTCTGGGCAGCGGTCTGAACCATGTGCGTTTGCTGGGCGCTGCGGCGCTTGAGGCTGTGGGCAATGAATTTGCCAATCAGATCACAGGCAACGCCGCCGCAAATATCCTGAATGGCGCAGATGGGGCCGATACGATCCGCGGGGGCGCAGGGGCGGACAGCCTTCTGGGTGGCGACGGTGCCGATCAGCTTTATGGCGAGGCCGGGTTTGATTTCATTCAGGGCGGGGCCGGGGCCGATCTTGTCAACGGCGGGTCCGGATCTGATCGTCTGCAGGGCGGTCAGGGGGCTGACGTGATCACCGGCGGGCTGGACCGCGACACCTTTGTCTTCATGGCCGGCGACGGTGCTGACCGCATCACCGATTTTGGCGTCAGAACCCGCGAAATACTGTTGCTGGACGATGCGCTGTGGGGCGGCACCGCCATGACCGAGGCGCAGGTGGTCAAATCCTATGCCCGGATCAGTGCCGGCAGTGTGGTGTTCAACTTTGGCGATGGCGATGTGCTGACCTTGACGGGGATTCGCAGCACGGCCGGGTTGGCTGCGGCGATCGACATCATCTGACGCTGCCGCAGCGGCGGTTGCGTCCTAAAGCGGGCGCATCCGCAGCTTGGTCAGGCGGTTTTCGCGGCGCTGTGCCACTTCGAACCGAAAGCCGTGAAAGCTGAAGGCTTGGCCCTCGGCGGGGATCATCTGGGCTTCGTGAATGACAAGGCCCGCCAGCGTGTTGGCCTCGTCATCTGGCAGATGCCAGTCCAGCGCGCGGTTCAAATCGCGGATCGTCATGGCGCCATCCACCAGATAGGCGCCATCTTCGTCCCGGCGCAGACCCGAATCCTTCAGCACGACATCGAACTCATCGGTGATCTCACCGACGATCTCTTCCAGAATGTCCTCTAGCGTGATCAACCCCTGCAAGCCGCCATATTCATCGACCACCAGTGCAAAATGCGTGCGTCGTTTCAGAAACTCGCGCATTTGCTCGTCCAAAGTGGTGGTATCCGGGATGAAATACGGCTTCATGGCCACTTTGGCGATGTCCAGATGGCGGATGCCGTCCGCCGTTCCGGTTTCGCCACGCACCAGCCGGTCCAACTCGCGCAGCAGGTCCTTGGCATGCACCACGCCCAGAATGTTCTCGTCCGAATCGCGGTAGATCGGCAGCCGGGTATGTGGCGAGGCCAGAACCTGGTCAATGATCTGATCCGGAGACTTGTCGGCATCC
>CAZCFC010000241.1:0-4766 GCA_964497815.1 uncultured Cypionkella sp. | reverse complement strand
AGCCCATCTCCCGTTCCATTCAGCCCGACCACAAGACCATAGCCCACCAGATCATTGGCACGCACTCCATCAAACTCGACCAAGTCCTTTATGCGGATCGGACTGGCAAAAGCCGACATCGGCAGGAACCCTATCAGAACGGCGGCCAGAAATCGGTTCATTACAAATAATCCATAAGGCTCAGGCGCGTCATTCGCGCGGTGATGGCGTAGATTTTTTCCAGTTGCGCCTGCATCTCTTCCAGCCGTGAGGCTGTTTCAAACGGGTCGGCTGCAACGATGTCAGACCGGGCGATTTGCAAAGAGGTCGTTTCGGCCGAATTGCGCGCAATTGCGGCGTCGATCTGACCTTCCACTGTGCCCAAACGTGCGGAAAGATGCGCGCGGTCGGTCTGGCTTTGCAGCAAGCTGACACCTGCCAGTCGCGCAAGATCCCGACGCGCGTCAGGCTGGCCGGCAAGCGCCCCACGATCCAGCAGCGCGGCCATCGCCATGCCTTTCAGTGTGGCTCGTATGGCGGGGTCGGTGCCGGTCACATCCACAATCGCCTCTTCGCCCGGGGCAATCGACAACGGTGCCAGTGCGCCGCCACCGACATAGCCTTGCGCTGTAAATCCGCTTGGGGCATCGAACCAGGCCGCGACGGCGGTTTCAACATCAGCCGCGCTTGTCATCCCTGCAATCGCCACATCCAAAGCCTGCAAAATGCTGCCTGCACCGACTGTCGCGGCACCAGTGGTTTGGGTACCAGCGAATAGCGTACGATCACCAAACCTTGTGTTCAGTGTCGAAATCGCCGTTTCGAACCTTTGCCTGCCGTCTATTCCCGCCGCGTCAACGCGCGGCGATAAGACGCTTCCCGCGGCCGCAATCAGCGATGAGCTGAGATCGGACGACATTGAATCAATAACTCCCAACGCGGTCTGCATGGCACCTGTGAACAACGCGGCTTCGGTTGCGACCGAACTGTTCCCTTTCAGCCGGGCCAAAGATGTATCAATTCCAGTAAGCGGCACCAGATCGCCCGAAACGCGGGCCGCTGTATCGGCAACACGTCCAGTCGTAAGTTCGGAGGCAAGCCGCTGCAGATCGGACTTCAACGCCACATTGTGACGACGAAGCAGAAAGGATTGCGCCATATCTCCCAAGGAAACCAAAGACATATTATATTCCCAACAAGGTTTGAATCATGTCTCCCACCGTAGACATGACCTTGGCATTGGCCGCGTAGGCCTGTTCGATCAGCAAAAGGGATTGCATTTCCTGATCGGTATCAACGCCGCCCTCCAACTCCATTTCCAGAAGGGTATCCAGACGGGCCGAAGCAAAGCTGGCCTCCCCCTCGGCCGTCAGCCGGGCCGTCGCGACCCCTGAAAGCATGTCCGCAGCAAGCGTTGAAAGACTGCGTGTGCCCGCCATAAAGCCGCCCGAAACGGGCGAGCGTTGCGCCACAAGCGCCGCCTGCATGTCTTTGAGCAGACGCGCATCGCCTGCGGCACCAGGTGCCGTGGCGCCCAGGCCATCGCGCAAACGCCACAACGCGCCACCCTGTGCAGGATCAGCCGCAGCATTCATCCGCAAACGTTGAGACAGGCCAACTTCGCCAGCAGGCAAAAATGCAGCACCCGCATCCGTAAAGAGCCCCGCAGCCCCCCCAGCCCGTGTGGCGTCCACAGCCGGATCGGCAAATCGCTCGGTCAGGTCACGCGCCAAGGCATCCAGCCGCGCCTGCGCTTGCGGACCCAGATTGTCGCGCACGGCGAAGTGCCCGGCAAGAGAGCCGCCAGAGACCGCGCCGCCTTCGCCAGTGGCCACCCCTTTGCCGTTGATCGTCAGCCCCGAAAGCGCCCCCGAGTCCTGCGTCATGCCCGGAATGATCATGCCCACCGGAGTGAACCCCAACTTTGCGGGCGAACCATCCAGAAGCACCGCGCCTCCCGCAGAAAAAAGCGCCACCTGCCCGTTGCCGCGCGGCACCTCGCGCAGAGGGATGATGCCGGCAATGCTGTCAATCACCTGCTGACGCTGATCTACAAGCGCCGAGGCATCACGCCCCATGCCAGAATTGGCGCGAATCTGGCTGTTCAATTCGGCCACCCGCGACAGTGCCGTGTTCACCTGCCCCACCTGGGATTCGATGCGGTCATCGGCTGCACTTCGTGCCGTTTGAATATCGGTGCTGGCCGAAGACAGATGAGCAGCAACGGCCTTGGCGGTTTCGGCAACCCTCGCCAGTCGCGCCTCTGACTCGGGACGCGAAGTCGCCTCGATCAGGGCGGTATCAAAGGCCGCGATACGGCTTCCCAGCGATACCGCGCTGTCAGGCGTCCCCAGCACGCCCTCAAGCCGCTTCAGGAAATCCGCCGACGCGGTGCGCCCACTGCTCGCTGCCGCTGCCATCCGGCGATCGCTCAGCAAGATGGGATCGCCCTGCCGCAGCACCCCCGTTACCCGCACCCCTTGGCCGGATGATCCGACCACGCGCGCCGATGTCTGCAATTCGCGGCGGCCATAGCCTTCCGTCATGGCATTGGCGATATTGGAGGACACCACTTCGGCAGCCCTTGCGGCCACAGTCAGACCCGAAAGCGCCGAAGAAAGGCTGCCCGAGATACTCATTTACGCCTCCTATCGCTTGATGTTCGTGGTTTCCTGAAGCATCTCATCCACGGTCTGGATCACCTTGGCGTTGGATGAATAAGCCCGTTGCGTCTGGATCAGTTGCGTCAGTTCCGCTGCGACGTCGGTCGAGGATTCTTCGCGGGAAAAGCCGACAACCGAGCCGGTCGGACCATCCCCCGCGTTCCACAAATAGAAGGGGCCAGAGGCTGGCGATATCTGATAGGTCTGGTTGTTTTGTGCGATCAACCCGTTCGGGTTTGGCACATCAATCACCGGAAGTTGGTAAATCCGACGGGTGAAGCCTTGATCGTAGATGGCGAAAAGATGGCCTTTTTCATCCACTTCAACAGAGGTAAGGCTGGCCACCGGAGAGCCGTTCTTGCTGATCGCGACAGGAGCGAACGTGCTGGACAACTGTGTCATGCCATTGGGTTGACCGGGTTTTCCCACCTCAAGATCAATATTGCCACCGCCAACCGACAAGGGGATCTTGCCTGTTGCCGCGTCATAGACACCACCTGCAATGGGTGTGATGGTCGCCAGAGTTCCACCCGCCGTCTGGCTGGGGTTGAAGGTTAAAGTGTACTGTCCGACCGACGCACCGCCAGAGGCACTATCCTTGATGTCCATCGTCCAGGTGTTGGACGCGCCCGCGGTCGGTACATTGGGCGTAAAGGTGAAGTTAAGTGATTCCGAGGTGCCCAGATTGCCGAAATACTCGACCGACAGATCAAAGGCTGTACCCGGAGCGCCTGCGACACTGGCCGAAGCCGGCAGATTCACCCCAAGCCGCATCTCAGAGGTCGGGTTGCCGATGTACTGGTTCGAGTTGATCCGCACAGGCTCCAACGCGGCCATCGTGTCTCGCGGATAGGTCCCCAGCGTGCCATCAGGATTGGCGGGCCAACCCATCAGGACCAGGCCGGTATCAGTACGCAGCACCCCTTCTGCATCCGGTCGAAATGAGCCCGTCGTCGCCAGCGAAATCGGATATGACGTATCCGCCCCGCTCAGCGCGCCAATGCTGGTCACGGCCAGAAACCCACGCCCATCAATCGCCAGATCGGTGGGGTTTGTGGTGGCAATCAGCGGGCCGCGATCATCAATCATCCGCATGTTTGACACGCGCACGCCGCCCGCCGAGTAGCTGGACCGCGAATTGCCATTGATCACGACCGAATGAAAATCCGCCTGCGCGCGCTTGTAGCCATAGGTAGATGAGTTGGCGATGTTGTCCGATATGGTGGCAAGTCGGTTGGCATTGGCATTTAGCCCCGCAACCCCCGCGTTCAGCGAAGAAGAAATTGTCATCGAATACGCCTTTCTGCAGACCCGACCTAAAGATAGGCCCAACCTGCCCCAAGCGACTTAACATCCCCCTAACACTTCAAATTTGATCTATTCCCTACCGATCTTTCCGCAGCAGCACGACTTCAATCCTGTTGTTGCGGCTGGCCATCGGATCGGCTGTGGCGGGTTTGCGATCGGCATTTCCCGTCACGCGCGCCATGCGTTGGGTCGGCAAATCATACCCTTCAAGCAGTGACCGCATGGCCTGTGCCCGCGCCGTTGAAAGATCCCATGTCGGATCATCAATCAGCGTGATGGGATAGCTGCGGACGTACCCGCCCACAGCGATCCGGTTTTGGGCCAAGCCAAGAACTTCGGCCAGAAGTGCGGCGATTTTGCGGGTTTGCCCGGAGGGCTCTGCGCTTTCATCGACAAAAAGCGGCGCTTCGGGCAGATCGAACACCTCGATCACCAGACCTTCATCCGTCACCCGCGTAACGACATGGCGCATCAGTCGTTCCATCGTCATGCTTTCGCCGCCGCGCGCCGTCAACGCCTGTTCAATCTGCGCCATTGCACGTTGTTCCGCCACGGCGGCAGCCTCTTCGGCCACGTTGGCGTCACCCCGCGACTTGTTATCATCGGCGTGCTGCGCAGCACTGGCACCCGTACCGCTTTTCGTCAAAGTCTGCTCTGAAAATATCGAATCCCCGCCAAAGGCGCCATCGCCACCGCCCGAGATTCGATTGACGGGAATCGTCGGATTGAAATAATCCGCTATGCCCTTGCGTTGCTTTTCCGTTGTCGCGTTCAACAGCCACATCAGCATGAAGAAGGCCATCATGGCCGTCACAA
>CAZCFC010000240.1:0-4804 GCA_964497815.1 uncultured Cypionkella sp. | reverse complement strand
AGGCATCTGCGATGTTGTGCAGGTGCAGCCGTTCGGCAATATCGCCAAACAACGACGGCGCCACCGAAAAATAGAACGCCCGCACGACGTTTTCGCGCACAAGCCCCTTCAGTTTGGCCCAGCCTCCCTCGCCCGTCGCATCAATCGAGACATAGTCGACGTGGTCCAGAAACTGCGCAATCACCACAGGGTCGCGCCGGTCTGCCGGCACGAATTCGGCAATCGCCGCCCCGACCAAAGCGCGAAAGCCGTCCGTGGTCAGGTCGGCGCGGGCCGCACCGATGATCCGGCTGGTGTCGGTCATCTGCCCGGCCAGAAAACGACGGTACAGGCCCGGCAAAATCTTGCGTTTTGCCAGATCGCCGGTGCCACCAAAGATCACCAGATCAAAGGCATCAACCGGAATTACTCTCGAAACCATGGCGTCCTCACGGATTGGCTGGCACCGGGGTGCCGCAACTTCTCTGGCGCTGTTAGCGCTAACGACGCGCTTTTAGCGCCACCTCGGGTGTAAGTCTAGCACTGGATGCAGTCTATCCGAAAGTCAGGCAGCAGGCACGGAAATCCGCACAACGCCGCCTTAAATTTCATCGGCTGCCATCCAGCGCAGGCTGCGGATGCCTGGCTCTGCCGCGATGCGCTGCACCGCCAGTTCCACGCCCTCGCCCAGATCCTCGCAGGTGACGGTGGCGGCAATCTGCATGCCGGACTCGTCGGTCTGCACCGTGATCTCTTGCAGGTGCAGCCCCACCAGCCCCCGCAGCAAAAGCGCCCGCATCGCTGATTCCTGCTCGGGTGCGCAGCCCAGCACGATCCGATACTGCCGTGATACCGGCACCCCGGCCTTGGTGCGGCGTTTCAGCCATTTGACCAAGGGCCGCAACCCAAGGTTCACAAACACCACCAGTCCCGTCAGCACCAGCGCAAACGGCCAGACGCCAATGCCCGACAACACCCCAACCGCCGCCGCACACCACAGCGTCGCCGCCGTGTTCAGCCCGTGGACGTTGAAGCCTTCGCGAAAAATGATGCCCGCACCCAGAAAGCCGATGCCCGACACCACTTGGGCCGCGACCCGCGTGGGGCTTGCATCATTGGGCACCAACTGGCTGAACACCACGAACCCCGCCGCACCCAAGGCCACCAAAGCATTGGTGCGCAAGCCCGCCATCCGCTGACGCACCTGCCGTTCAGACCCGATCAAGGCCCCGCAGGTCAGCGCCACCACCATATTCAGCGTGGCCGATGCCAGATCAATCATGTGCCCGTCCATCCGTTATTGTAACAGTTTTATGACGTGCATTTGGCCACGATGACAAGCGGTCACAGCACACCGTCGCCCCCGCCCCGGCAGACAAGGCCTGCATCACCTTGAAGCAAAGCCCAGCGTTTTGAAGCAAAGCCCGGGGTTGATCGGACGTTTGCAGACATGCCGGCGGTTTGTTGGCTTTCACCGCCACGGGCGGCGCGATGCGCAACACAGGGACACACCAGCGATCGCAACCCATTGGCACGAAGGACCACGCTCGACAGCCCCACGATGGCCGATGTCAGACGCGCATGCCTCCGGGCGGCTTGTGTCAGGACAGCGTCTTGATCTGCGCGGCGGACAGTCCATCGCAGCAAAGGGATGCAAGGCCTATGGCGACCATCGGTTGCGTTTACCGCCGAACCGCCATGGTCGCGGTGGACGTGCCGCAAACCGGCGTCTGCGTCCGCATCGACCCCAAGGTGGAAGGTGTACCTATCCATTGTGATAGGACCGTGTCCGTTGCCCCTTGCGACGATCCCCATGGAAATGCACCGCGCAAACCAGCCGTGATAGTGTCGGCCTGATTGCCCGGAGGCCAAGATGTTATTTACCGATCCTTTCTTTCTGCAAGTGTTTCTGCCAGTTGTCCTGACCCTGAGCATCGTGGTTCTGACCTTTGCACGCAACCTGCTTCGCCCCGTGCTGATCATCGCAAGCCTTTATTTTTATGCCTGTTTCAACCCGGTCTATCTGATCCTGCTGTTGATCTCGATTGCCGGGAATTATGGGATCGCGGGGCGGATACTGCGCGACCCTGATCGGGCCAGGCGGTTGATGATCTTGGGTGTTGCGGCCAATCTGGCCTTGCTGGCCTATTATAAATATCTGGGTTTCTTTGCCGGGTTGGTCGAAGCCATCTTGGCGCCGGGCCTGCCGACGCTGCAGATCGTGCTGCCGCTTGGCATTTCGTTCTTTTCCTTCACGCAGCTTGCCTATCTTGTGGACTGCCAGCGCGGCAAGGTCACTGCGCAGCAGCACAATCTGATGGATTATTGCCTGTTCGTGACCTTTTTTCCGCATCTGGTGGCCGGGCCGATCCTGCATCATGCCCAGATGATGCCGCAGTTCGATGCGCGCCCCTCGACCACGGAAAGGCTACAGTTGTTTGCCGAAGGGGGGGTGCTGATGGCTGTGGGGCTGTTCAAGAAGCTGGTCATCGCGGATGCAATCGCGCCCACGGCCGACCAGATTTTCGGCATGGTGGATGCCGGGCAGGCCGTGGCCCCGATCACGGCATGGACGGGGACTTTGGCCTACAGCCTGCAGATCTATTTCGACTTTTCCGGATATTCGGACATGGCGATCGGTCTGGGGTTGATGTTTGCCATCCGCTTGCCGTGGAATTTCGCATCGCCCTACAAATCGGCCAATATCACGCAATTCTGGCGGACATGGCACATGTCGCTAAGCCAGTGGCTGCGCGATTATCTTTACATTCCGCTTGGCGGCAACCGGCATGGCACGCCGCGTCGATTGGCAAACCTGTTCATCACGATGGTGCTGGGCGGGCTGTGGCACGGGGCGGCGCTGAATTTCGTGATCTGGGGCGCGCTGCATGGGATGTATCTGGTGGCACACAACCTGTGGATCATGCTGTCGGGCCGCCCCAAGACGGCCGCGCCCGGCGAAACAGGCCCCGCATCATTGCCCGGATGGGCGCTGACCATGCTGGGTGTCATGGTGGCGTGGGTGTTCTTTCGCGCCACCACGACCTCGGGTGCCATGGCGATGATCTGGGCCATGCTGGGCCTTGCGGACGGCGCTGTCGTGGCGCTGGATCCCGGCGTGGTGGCGATGATCGCGTTGGCGACGGCGCTGGCGGTTCTGGCCCCGGGTTCGGGGCAGATCAGTGGCTGGACCCAGGTCGCCTTGCAGGGCCGGGCGGGATCGTTTGCCCTGCGCATGGTATTGGGGCTGGCCACCGGGGGGGCACTGGTTGCGGCCTATGTGGCCGAGCTGCGGGTTTCAACCTCGCCGTTCCTTTACTTCAATTTCTGATGGCAGGAGCAGCCTTGATGGTTTCGCGTTTCCTTTGCGGCCCGACTGGCCGGGCGATGCAGTTGCTGGGGGTCGCCTTGGTGTCGACCGCCGTCTGCGTCGGGCTTTACTGTGCTGCCGTGCTGCGCGCAGCGCCACAGCATGACATGCCATCCAGCTACAAGTGGCTGTTGTTGCAAGACACGGGCGATGCCCCGCGCATCATCATCGAAGGGGGCTCCAGTGGTCATCACGGGATCGACACCGATCTGGTCGCGCAGTCTTTGGGCATCACCGCGATCAACATTGCCGACAATGCGGGCTATGACCTGACCGACAAGGTCGCGCGGCTAGAGCGGTTTGCGCGGCCCGGCGACACGGTCGTGATGCAGTTGGAATGGTCGTATTATCTGCGTGACAGTGTGACAGACGATTACCTGTCGGTGTTGTTCGGGGCTTTGCCCGACTATCTGACCACGCTCTCGACGCCCGATCTGGTGCGGCGCGCGATGACGGTGCCTGCGCCGGTGCTGTGGTCGGCCTATCACGCGGTCCCGCCCAACCAGCCCGTTTCAACCCGGGCACAGCAGTTGGCCATCGCGGCGCTGCAAGGGGCCAGTGGCCATGTTTCCTTCGCAGCCGCCCGCGCGCCAGCTGCGGGCGTTACAGAACAAAGTTGCGACTCCTATCTGTTTTCCGCGGCCTTGAGCCCGGAAAATCCACAGCCGTCACCGCAGTTTCTTGCGGCATTGCAAAGGCTTTCGGGTTTGAAATCGCGGGGGGTGAAGGTGCTGTTTGCCTGGCCCATCGTGGCGGGCGATGATTGCTACACCTCGGACATCGGACTGCCACAGGTGCAGGACCGGGTGCAGACCGCAGTGCAATCGGCAGGGTTCAGCTTTCTCGGTTCGATGATGGACACGCGGTTTGCGGGCAATCTGCGTGATGACACGCCCTATCATCTGATCACGGCGGGTGCCACGCGGCGGACCGAGATGCTGATCTCGGCCCTGCGGGCGCAGGGGGTCGTCGGGTCGGGGGCCATTGATCTGGCCGCACTGATGCAGGCCGACATTCTGGCCCGCGAGGTGCGGATGCCAGCCCCCGCGATGCTGGTGCCTCTGCCGCTGACCGCGCCGTTTGATCTTGCCGCCGCGCCAGAGCAGCAGATCCGCTTTAGCGCGGGCTGGTGGCAGGACGAGCCGTCTGGGCGCTGGATGCGCGGCACAGAGGCGGTGCTGACGGTGGCGCTGGACCCCAATCTGGCCCCGGATCAGGATCTGACCCTGACAGGGTTCACCTTCAACGGGCAGGCGCGGCAACTGGTGGTATTCCATGATGGACAGGTTCTGGGACAGGGTCAGGTTGCAGGCGCGTTTGCCCTGCCGGTCACCACGGCGGCTGTGCCGCGCGGTCGTCCGGTGCAGCTTGTGTTGCGCCTGAAGGATGAAGCCCCGGTGCAAAGCCCCGCCGATCTGGGTCAGGGCGAGGATGTCCGCAGCCTGACCCTGCATC
>CAZCFC010000239.1:0-4843 GCA_964497815.1 uncultured Cypionkella sp. | reverse complement strand
GAAAGGCTTCACCTCGGGATATGATGCGGTCAAGGCCACGACACCCGTAGTGCAGTAAGCCTTTGCTGTTCCGTCAGAACCCCGTCCCTGTGGCGGGGTTTTTTCATATCGTGATGCTGTGACGCACCTTTATGGTCGTCCGCCCCAAGACCACCGCGATCTTGTCATTGCTGTTTTTCAAATACTCCCGCCGGAGGCTCTGACGATAGGCAAAGTGCCTCCGGCGGGGGTATTTGCACCAAGATGAATGCACAGATGGCTTTGGCTTCAGGGTGCGCGGCGCAGGGCCAGCACCGCGTTCAGGCCGCCAAAGGCAAAGGCATTGGACAGCACCACATCGACCTGCGCGTGTCGGGCGATGTTCGGAACCACATCCAGCGGGCAATCGGGATCGGCAGACTGATAGCCGATGGTCGGCGCAATCACGCCGGTTTGCAGCGCCATAAGGCAAGCCAGCAATTCCACGGCTCCGGTGCCGCCGATCAGATGGCCGTGCATCGCCTTGGTGGACGACACCTGCAAATGCGCCGCATGTGCGCCAAATACCTGAGCAATCGCAGCGCTTTCCGTACGGTCATTGGCCGCCGTACCGGTGCCGTGGGCATTGATATAGCTGACATCCGCAGGGTTCACCCGGGCGTCCTGCAACGCCCCCGCCATGGCGCGCGCGGCCCCGTCCCGGGACGGCATCACGATGTCAGAGGCATCCGATGTCATCGCAAAGCCGATGACTTCGGCCAGCACAGCCGCGCCGCGCGCGCGGGCGTGGTCGTAATCCTCGAACACAAAGACCCCGGCCCCCTCGCCCTGCACCATGCCGTCGCGGGTGGCGCAGAACGGGCGGCAGGCGGTGGGCGACATCACGCGCAACCCCTCCCATGCCTTCAGACCGCCAAAGCAAAGGCTGGCCTCGGCCCCGCCGGTGATCATCACGGGCGCGGCCCCTGCGCGCACCATCTGAAACGCCAGCCCCATGGCGTGGTTGGAGCTGGCGCAGGCGGTGGAGACGGTAAAGCTGGGCCCGCGCAACCCATGCGCCATCGCCACATGGGCGGCACCGGCGTTGTGCATCAGGCGCGGCACCGTCAAGGGATGCACGCGGTTTTTGCCTTGCGCATAGACGGCATGATAACTGTCGTCCAGCGTGCCAAGCCCGCCCGCCGCCGTGCCCAGAACCACCCCGGCCCGCAGGCCCAAAGGGCCGTCAAAGGCCAGCCCCGATTGCGTTATCGCCTGACGGGCCGCAACCAGTGTGAACTGGGCAAAGCGGTCAAGCTGCGACAGCTCTTTGGTGCTGAAATGTGTTTCAGGTTGCCAATCATGGACTTGCGCGCCGATCTTCACCGAAAGCCGATCCACATCGCGAAGAAGCAGCGGACCGATGCCGCAGCGCCCTTCCGCCAAGGCGGCATAGCTGCCCGCCACATCCTGCGCCAACGCGTTGACCGTGCCCGCGCCGGTGATCACAACCCGCTTCATGCGGTGCGCTGCGCGACAAGCCTTTCGACCGCCGCGATGATCGAAGCGACGGTTGAGATGTCAAAGCCGCTTTGGCCGGGATCATTGGCGTTGAAGGGCACCGAAATGTCAAAGGTCTCTTCAAGGGCAAAGATGGATTCCACCAGACCCAGACTGTCGATGCCAAGACTTTCCAGGCTGGCATCGGGGGTTACAACGTCCGGATCCAGCACGGCCTGCGTGGCGATGATCCCGATCACCTGGTCTTTGATGCTGCGCACCATGGCGTCTCCCTTGTGCCGATCTTGGTGCATCTAATCCGCGTCAGGTAACAGGGAGGTGGCTTTTTCCAGTGCTGCCACCCGTGCCGCCAGTTTTGGCAGGCGGCGCAGGGCCTTGTTGATCTCGACATGGGTTTCCATCTTGACCGCAGGATAGCCCAGCAGCACCCGCCCCGCCGGCGCGTTGGTAAAGATCTTGGTGGCCCCGCCCGCAATCACGTCGTCGCCCACAAAGATGTTGTCATTGACGCCGCATTGTCCCGCCAGAACCACCCGGTCGCCAATCCGCGCCGATCCGGCAATGCCGACCTGACCGCACAGCAGGCAATCGCGGCCGACCTGTACGTTATGGCCGATGTGAACAAGGTTATCCAGCTTGGTGCCTGACCCGATAGTGGTGTCACGGATGGTGCCGCGATCAATGGCACAGTTGGCACCGATTTCCACGTTATCCCCGATGGTTACGGCCCCAAGCGAGTGGATCCGCGACCAGCTTTGCGCCCGGATGCCGTCACGCTGACCCAGCGTTTCGCGGATTTCCTCGACCCCGGATTTCTCGGGGGTCACAAAGGAAAACCCATCAGCACCGATCACGGCCCCTGGTTGGCAAATGAAGTGGTGCCCGATCGTGACACGCGCACCGATCCGCGCGCCTTGGCAGATCAGGGCATCATCCCCGATCACAGCGCCTTCCGCGACAGAGGCATGGCTGGCAATCCGGGCACGCGCGCCGATCACCGCGCCTTCGCCAATCACCACAAACGGGCCGATCGCGGCCTCTGCGCCGATCCGGGCGCTGGCCGCGACGATGGCCATCGGATGCACCCCGGGGGCAATGATGGGTCCGGGATCCAGCAGCACGCTGAGCCCGGCCATCGCAAGACGGCCACGCGGCGCGAAAATGGCCGCTTTCAGACCAAGCGCCCGCCAATCGGCCCCGGGCCACAGCATCGCGCATTGCGCCTGCCCCTTGGCGATGCCGTCGGCATAGCGGGGGTCCATCGCCAGGGCCAGATCCTGCGGCCCGGCCGTCGCAGGTTCGGACGCGCGCAAGATGGTCAGGTCCAGATCGCCTTCGGCCTGCGCGCCCAAAGCGGCGGCAATGTCGCGGATGGAATGGGGCATCGGGTTCTCCTTGGGCTTGACCCGAATTTTACCCCTGAATGCCGTCCAGCACCACCCCGGCCTGTGTCAGCGCGTCGAAAATCCGCCCATCCCGCCCGTAAACGTCACGCCGATAGGTCATCACACCTTTGGCCGAGGGCCAGGCGGTGAAATAGACCAGATGCACCGGGATCTTGGTGTCCAGCGACACAGAGCTTTCCTGATCGGTGTCCAGATGGCTTTGGAAGTCGCCCTTGGGGTCTGCCGTCTGCGCGGCCAGCAGCGTGTAGGCGAAATCAAAGGGATCACCCAGACGGATGCAGCCGTGGCTGTAGGCCCGCACCTCGTTGGCAAACAGCGATTTCGCCGGGGTGTCGTGCAGGTAGATGTTGTTGGGGTTCGGGAACATGAATTTCACCTTGCCCAAGGCATTGCCGTCCGAAGGCGGCTGACGCAAGCCGAAGGGAAAGCTGGACGCCGAATAAGCGGCGAAATTCACCGCCCCGCGCGGCACCACGCGGCCATTGCCATCGACCACCTGCAAATGGCCCACCGCATTGGGGTTGCGCTGCAACAACGGCAGGTATTCCTTGACGATGATCGACCGCGGCACCCCCCAGCTGGGGTTGATCACCATATACTCCATCTCGTCCGAGAACTCTGGACTGCGTTGATCAGGCACGTCCTTGCCGATGACGGCGCGGGTCTGGAAGGTGACGCGGCCGTTGTCGATGATCTGGGCGGTGAAATCGGGCTGGTTGACCCAGATGTGGCGTGCGCCCAAAGGCTTGCCTTCCATCCAGCGCAACCGCTCCATCGCCACCACAACCGATTTCAGCCGGTCCTGCGGCGCAGCGTTCAGCGCGGCAATTGTGCTTTCGCCCGCGACTCCATCGGCAGTAAGCCCCTGATCAAGCTGGAACATCTGAACTGCGCGCTGAATGGCGCGGTCGTAGCTGGCTGTGGATGAGCGTTGCAGATAACCCAAGGCCAGCAGCCGGTTGCGCAAAGCCACCACGGCGTCGCCCTGCGCGCCCGGCTCCAGTGTGGATACGGCAATCCCGGCCCCCCAGCCACCATTGGCGATGCTGGCCTCCAGCGCGAATTTTTCTTTCATCAGCCGCGCATATTCAGGCGCCTTGGGGGCAAGGCCGCGCAGATAGGCGTCAGGATTGGGTGCCAGGGCGATGCCGGCCAGCAGGTTGGCCGGATCGGGGCGCAGCACGTCGCGGATGATGCCCGCATCCACCTTCACAGGCTCCAGCGCGCCGGACTTCAGATCGCGGGCATAGGCCAGATAGGCGGCCGTCAGCGCCATTTCCACGCGGCCACGGTCGCCTTCGGTGACGGCCGCCTGTGCCTGTGCGATCAGTTTGGCGGCATCATAGCGCGCCACCGGCAAACCGTGCAGCCCCGCCACTGTCAAGGCCGAGATCAGCGCATGACGGCGGGCCTGATCCTGCGGACCCGTCCACAGCGTTGCAAAGCCGTTGCCACGATAAAAGGCGGCAATCCCCTCGTCTGAGGCGGCGGCTTCGGCCAGAGACCGGTTGAAGGCGGTGGATTGGGCAAAGGCGGGCGCGGAAAACGCAACGCAGCAGGCCAGGGCCGCAACAGGGGCAAACACGCGGAAAACCCCGCGCGCGGCAGCGGGAAAACTTGATTTCACAACAAATCCTTTGTGTCAGCCGACAGCTGCCTGTTCTTGCCCGTCAATTTCCATGAATTTGGCAGCAGTGTAAACTCGCGCCGGACCAAGGGCTGACGATGCGGGTTGCAGCCCTGCGAAATTGTCGCAATTCGGCCACTCATTTCCGGCCTGCGGAATTCCCCTCTTGCCGATGCCGGATTCAGCAATTTTTCGCTTATGGCCTGTAAGGTCGAGTCGTGGCGGCATTTCTGCACTTTGGCTTTGCGCCCCGTTGTGTCATAAGGCAGATGCACTCGGGGACGAAGTGGCAGATGAACCGCAACTGCAAGCGGTCAAAGACCAGCGACGG
>CAZCFC010000238.1:0-4849 GCA_964497815.1 uncultured Cypionkella sp. | reverse complement strand
GAATGGACCGGCGATCCGCGCGCCAGTTGGTACAAGCACGACATGCTGCGGTTGTCGGCTTTGGGGCACAAACCGCTGACAGTGGTGATGACGACTCAGGGACGGGGGCTGGCGCAGACCCATCCGCAGGCGTTTGCCGCGATGGGGCGGCTGGTCTGGGATATGGTGGCGGACCACACGCGGACCTGAAGGCAAGGGGGCGCTGCCCCCCTCGCTGCGCTCACCCCCCGGGATATTTGGGCACAGAGGATGGGGTCAGCCGATCACCCGACCCAGCAGGTTCAGCCAGTTCTGCCATGTGATCTTGTGGATCAGATCATTGCCGTAGCCTGCCTGTTGCATCGCAGCGATCAGTCTGGGCAGCCCTGCGGCATCCCGGATGAAGCCGGGCATCATGGCACCGTCGAAATCCGACCCCAGCGCCACGCCATCTTCGCCCATCCGGGCCAGCAGGTGGTCCAGATGGCGCAGCATGTCTTGCGGGCCCGTGTCAGGGTTCTTGACCCCATCCAGCCGCAGGAACTGGCAGCCGAAGTTCAATCCCACCAGCCCGCCACGTTCGGCCATCGCGGCCAATTGCCGGTCGGTCAGATTGCGGGTCGAAGCGGTGACGGCATGCGCGCCCGAATGGGTGGCGACAAGCGGATTGCGGCTGGTCCGGGCGACATCCCAGAACCCGGACTCATTCAGGTGGCTGAGATCAATGAGCAGGCCCAGATCGTCGCAGGCCCTGACCAGCCGCAGGCCGGCATCTGTCAGCCCCGGCCCGGTGTCGGGGGAGGCGGGGAAGTTGAAGGGCACGCCGTGGCCAAAGACGTTGGGGCGGCTCCAGACCGGGCCAAGGCTGCGCAGGCCTGCGGCGTGATAGACGTAAAGTTCATCCAGACCGGCCCCGATCCCTTCACAGCCTTCGATGTGCATCAGCGCGGCGATGGCCCCTGCGGCGCGAGCGGCGGTGATGTCGGCGGCCCGCAGGCACAGCCGGATCGCATCCGGGCGGGCCTGCGACATGCGGATCAGGATCGCCATCTGCTGCAGGGTTTCAAGGTGGGCGCGCGCAGAATCAATCGCCGGAAATGCCCGGTAGACCGCCATCGGATCAGGCGTGGTGCCGGGATCGTTGCCGCACCATATGGCGAAAAAGCCGCCGCCAAACCCACCCGCGCGGCATTTTTCCAGATCAATATCGCCGTCACGCCCGGCAAAGAATGCCGCGCCGGTGCGGGAATTTTCCGCGCCAAGGCAGGACAAGAGATCATTATGCCCGTCAAAGATCAAAAAGTCTGACATTTCGCCTGTTCCACCATCACTTCGCCAGTTGCGGCTTTTCCTGTCGCAAGCCGATGTTGACAAGCCTGTTCAGAAGTTGCCCACTTGGTCAAGAATGTGCCGAAGACTCGACCCTTCTGCCCGCTGCCACGCCAATGAAAAAACAGGGAGTTATCCATGAAGATTGATCCGACGCTTCGCAGCTTTGGGGCTGTTGCCATTGCCGCACTGATGCTTGGCACTGCCCCTGCCGCGCTGTTTGCCGAAACCCCCGCCGATACTTTGGTGATCGCGGATGCCATCGACGACATCGTGTCGCTGGCCCCGCACGAGGCCTATGAATTTTCGGGCCTTGATGTGATCAACAACACCTATGACGGTCTGGTCGAACTTGATCCGAGCAAGCCGGGCGAACTGGTGCCGGGTCTGGCCGAAAGCTGGACTGTAGCCGAGGATGGCACCACCTATACGTTCAAGATGAAATCGGGCGTGACGTTTGCCTCTGGCAACCCGGTCACCGCCGCCGATGCGGCCTATTCGCTGCAGCGCGCCGTCAAGCTGAACAAGACCCCGGCCTTTATCCTGAACCAGTTCGGCTGGACCGCCGAGACCGTGGACAGCATGATCACCGCCGATGGCGATACGCTGACGATCAAGGTTGACAAACCCTATGCGCCGACCTTCCTTTACAACTGCCTGACGTCGGGCGTGGCCTCGATTGTCGACAAGGCGCTGGTTGAGGCGAATGCCGGCGAAGATATGGGCAATACCTGGCTCAAGACCAATTCGGCGGGTTCGGGCGCTTATGTGCTGCGGTCCTTCAAGCCGAATGAGGGCTATATTCTTGAGGCAAACCCGACCCATTGGCGTGGCCCGGCCAAGACCGCCAAAGTCTTCATGCAGCACGTGCCAGAGGCGGCGACGCAGCGGTTGCAGCTTGAAAAAGGTGATATTGATATTGCGCGTGAGCTGACGACGACCGACGTCGACGGCATGGCGGGCAATGCCGACATCAAAATCCAGCAGGATGTGGGGGGACAGATCTTCTACCTGTCCTTCAACCAGAAGGATGAGCGGTTCAAGAACCAGCAGTTCCTGAATGCCATGCGCTGGGCCGTCGATTACAACGGCATGGTCGATACCTTCCTGAAGGGCACCGAGGTTGTGCATCAGTCCTTCCTGCCCAAAGGCTATCTGGGGGCGCTGGAAGATCAGCCCTACACGCTGGATCTTGAAAAGGCCAAGGCAGAGCTGGCGGCGTCCGGCATCACCGATACCAAGATCGTGCTGTCGGTCCGCAATGCGGCTGACCGGATGGATATGGCGCAGTCGATCCAGAACACCTTTGGTCAGGTCGGCATCACCGTCGAACTGAAGGTCGGAGAAGGCGCCGAACAGCTGGAAGAATACCGGGGCCGTCTGCATCAGGCCACGCTGCAAAGCTGGGGGCCGGATTATCCCGATCCGAATACCAACTCGTCCACCTTCGCCGAGAACCCCGGCAATGCGGATGAAGACAAGAACACCGGCTATCTGGCATGGCGCAACGCGTATGATCCCGGCGAGATGACTGCAATGAGCCAAGCCGCGGTGTTGGAGCGTGATCCGGCAAAGCGGGTGGAAATGTATGCGGAACTGCAGAAAAAGCACCGTGAAACCGCACCGTTCATCGTGATGTTCCAGATCGGCTATCAGACCGGCCTGCGCGCCAATGTGATGGATTTCTACACCGGTGGGGCGACGGATTCCGCGGCCTACTGGCTGATCTCCAAGTAAGAAACCGGCGCGTGCAAGGGGTCCTTGCGCGCGCCTTTTCACCCCCATGACAAGCCCCGCATCCCCTTCGCGCGTCGGTTACCTTGTGCGCCAGACCGGCAATACGCTGGTGACCCTTCTGGTCACTTTCATCGGTCTTCTGGCCGTTACCTTCATCATCAGCCGCGTGGTGCCGATTGATCCCGTGACCTCGATCCTCGGAGAGCGGGCGACGCAAGAACAGATTGCCGAAACCCGCATCAGATTGGGTCTGGATGAGCCGATGTGGAAGCAGTTCGGCATCTATGTGGTGGATGCCCTGCAAGGCGATCTGGGCCAGTCGGTGCGCACCCGCAAACCGGTGGCGGATGAGATCGCCCGCTATTTCCCGGCGACGTTGGAACTGGCGACCATTGCCACCATCATCGGGGTGC
The DNA here is from genome assembly GCA_964497815.1 of uncultured Cypionkella sp. Taxonomy (GTDB): domain Bacteria; phylum Pseudomonadota; class Alphaproteobacteria; order Rhodobacterales; family Rhodobacteraceae; genus Cypionkella. Next base: position 1,391 of record CAZCFC010000238.1, on the reverse strand, counting down.
TGTTCGGCGTGCCTGCCGGGGTGATTGCCGCCACCAAACCAGGGTCATGGACAGATCAGACCGTGCGTCTGGTGGGGCTGATGGGCTATTCGATGCCAGTGTTCTGGCTGGGCCTGATGGGGCTGTTGCTGTTTTACGGTCATCTGGGCTGGGTCTCTGGTCCGGGGCGGCTGGACGCGTCATTTCAGATGATGTTCGAATTTGAGGTGACGCCGCTGACAGGTATGATCCTGTTTGACACGGCCCTTGCCGGGCGCTGGGACATGTTTGCCAACGCCTTTTCGCACATCATCTTGCCTGCGGGGCTTTTGGGATATATATCAATGGCTTATATCAGCCGCATGACCCGCAGCTTCATGATGAACGAACTGGGGCAGGAATACATCACCACCGCGCGCGTCAAGGGCATGCCGGAATTCCGGGTGGTCTGGGTGCATGCCTTGAAGAACGTCATGGTGCCGCTGATCACCGTCATTGCGCTGTCATATGCCTATTTGCTGGAGGGGTCGGTGCTGACTGAAACCATTTTCGCTTGGCCGGGTCTGGGCAGTTATATCACCGATGCGTTGCTGGTGGCCGATATGCCGGCGGTTCTGGGCGGCACTGTGGTTGTGGGCGTGGTCTTCATCGGGCTGAACATGTTCTCGGACCTGCTGTATCGCCTTGTCGATCCGAGGGCGCGCTGATGGCTGGCGCAATCGCATGGCTGCGCGAGCCGAACCCGACTTCGCGCTGGCAGGCGCGTTTGGGGCAAAGCTATCTTTCCTGGCTGCGGTTGCGGCGCAATCCCCTGGCTGTCATCGGTCTGGCGATCACTGTAACGCTGATCCTGGTCGCGGTTTTTGCACCCCTGCTGGCACCGCACGACCCTGTGGCGCAGGATCTGGGCAACCGGTTTGTGCGGCCATGGTCGGCGGGACACTGGCTTGGCACCGATGAATTTGGCCGCGATATCCTGAGCCGCATCCTGTATGGCAGCCGCATCACGCTTTACATCGTGCTGCTGGTCATCCTGACCGCGCCCGTGGCAGGGCTGCTGATCGGCACCGTCGCGGGGTATTTCGGCGGCTGGACCGACACGATCCTGATGCGGATCACCGACATTTTCCTGGCCTTCCCCAAGCTGATCCTTGCGCTTGCCTTGGTTGCGGTGCTTGGCCCGGGCATGGAAAACGCGGTGCTTGCCATCGCGCTGACATCCTGGCCCCCCTACGCCCGCGTTGCGCGTGCCGAAACCCTGACCGTCCGCAACTCGGATTACATCGCCGCCGTCAAGCTGCAAGGCGCAGGGGCGGGCAGGGTTATCTGGGGCCATGTGATGCCGATGTGCCTGCCCTCTGTCATCATCCGTGTGACGCTGGACATGGCGGGTGTGATCCTGACCGCCGCCG
>CAZCFC010000237.1:0-4851 GCA_964497815.1 uncultured Cypionkella sp. | reverse complement strand
CCGGGATAGCGGGCGGCCAACACGGTCAGAACCCGGGATTCAGCGGCTTTGATCGGCATCATCGGCCTTTGGCACAGGGAAACTGCCGACCAGAAGGCGGGTTTTGCCGCGAATGCGCAAGGAAAAATGAAACCTCGGTCCCGCGATATTGCCTCTGGTGCCGAGACGCTGTTTCATTAGGTTGGCGGCAAATCCTGGATCGGAGACGGAAGTTCCGGGGCTTGGGGCAGGCTTGAATTGGGGGCGGAAATGGGGCTGGTGACAGATGACATGGTGCAGACCTATCAGCGCGACGGTGTTGTGCTGATCAAGGGGCTTTGGGCCGATTGGGTTGACGTGTTGCGGGCAGGCGTGGCGCGCAACATGGCCGAACCCGGGCCTTACGGCGCGGAAAACCTGAAACCGGGCGAGGGTGGGCGGTTTTTCGACGATTACTGCAACTGGACCCGCATCCCGGAATTCGAGCAGGTGATCCGGCAGTCCGATGTGGCCGATGTGGCGGCCCGGCTGATGTCATCGCAGCGGGTGCAGATGTTTCATGATCATGTGCTGGTGAAGGAACCCGGCACCTCCAAGCCGACGCCATGGCATCAGGACGGCCCCTATTACTTTGTGGCGGGGCAGCAGACGGTGTCGTTCTGGTCGCCGCTGGACCCGGTGCATGAGGCATCGTTGCGCTGCGTGGCCGGATCTCATCGCTGGCCGAAAGAGGTGCTGCCAACGCGCTGGCTGGCCGAAACCTCGTTCTATCCCAATCCGGAAAAATACATGCCGGTGCCAGACCCGGAGGCCGAGGGCATGGACATCCGCGAATGGCAGATGGAGCCGGGCGACGCGGTGGCGTTCAACTATCTGACGCTGCACGGCGCGCGCGGCAATGAGGGCGCTGCGCGGCGGCGGGCGTTCTCGCTGCGGCTGCTGGGCGACGATGCGCGTTATGTCGAAAGACCGGGCCGCACCTCGCCGCCCTATCCGGGCCACGCCATGGTGGCGGGGCAGGTGCTGCGCGAGGACTGGTTCCCGTTCTTGCGTTGAGCCGTTCTTGCGTCAAGCAGGGGTGCCATTCGCCCTAGGGTTGATCACCCCCTGCAAATTTCTTGACAAACGGTCCTGCCTCTGGTCCGATCCGGCTATTGTGACAGCTTTTTCAGACTGAGGGATCTTGCTTGTTTTTGGGCAGGTTCACTGCCTTTTTCAAGGAACCATCATGGCCAGCATCGGCGATATTCTGGATGAATTCTTTTCGCCTTTTTCCGGCGAACGGCTTTGGGTGATGTCGGAAAATGACGAATACACCCTGCGCGTCCGCGCCTGGCAGCCTGTGCGCGATGCGATCAGCGCCACCAAAAGCAATCTGGCCGCGTTTTGCAGCCTGTGGGCCTCGACCTATGTCTCGGCCCCCAGTTGGCAACCCGGCAAGACCGATGCGCCAAAACCGGGTGCCTATCGCGCCTTTGTGCCCAGCCCGCCGGGAACCGATCCGGAAACCTGCAAAAGCGCCTTTGTCGTCTATGTCGCCAGCAAGGCTGCGGGTGCCATCACGCCGGGTGTCAACCGTGGCCTTCAGACCGACAATCTTTACACCTGCTCGATTGGGTCGTTCAACATTTACACCACGGTGGATCTTATTGATTGCGCGGCAAAAACCGCCACAATGAATTTCTGGATGTACAACGCCATGAGCCGACGGTCGTTCGGACGCTTTGCTGAACATCCGGTGTTTGCCCTGTGCGGCATGCGCACCCAGTACATGTGGTGGAACTGGGTGGAAAATGTGAACTGGACGTCGGGCGTGGTGCGCACAGTGCCCCGGGCAGCAGGGACAGGTGGTTGGTAAAGGGGGCGGCATGACATTCATCAGGCTGATGGCCATTCTGGCCGTCGTTGCGGCGATCACACAGACAGCCACGGGGCAGACGGTTATGGAACATGAACACGCACAGCAGATTCTGGGGTCGGTGCAGGTTGATCAGACTCCGGTCACATTTCTGATCGCCTACAGTGCGGACGCGGCCATCTTGGAAATGGCGCTGCCCTTGGGCGGCGCCGACAGATACGCGCCGCTGTTTGCCAGCACCTATCGCGGCATTCCGGCGGTCGGTCTTGACGTGTATGTCTCGGATGCCAAAGATGAGATATGGGTTCGGTCGTCCTGGCCGGATGCGCAGGTTCTGGCCTATCACCGTCTGGGCAGCGATACCGCCATCACGCCCTTTGGTCAGATGGCCCTGTTGCACAGCCCGTTTCCGGACACGCTGAACGGTGGGCCGATCGCCTTTCCCCAGATGGACCCGCAACGCACGCAGAAAGCCGCAAGCTTTCATATCTACGACAAGCCATAGCCCTGCGGCATTGAACCCGCTTGCGTGGCGCGCTGCGGGATGGTGAATGCAGTGTGAAGGAGCGTCCCATGACCCAGCCCCCCCACAGTCAGGCGCCACGCGCATCGACCGTCCGTCCAAAGGCCTTTCCGCCGCCTGAATTCCCGCCACGCAAGCCCAGACTGTTCGCGCGCACCCCGCCTGCGGTGTTCCCGGTGCTGCTGGGGATGATCGGTTTGATGCTGGCGCTGCGCCGGGGACTTGCGGGGTATGATCTGGTGGCGGGGCTGCTGGAGGCCGTGATTGGCGCGCTGGTGGTCGGGTGGGCGTTTGCGCTGGTGGCGCTGGCGGTGAAGATCGGGCGCAGGCCCGGGGTGCTTCTGGACGATCTGCGGGTGCTGCCGGGCCGGGCGGGGTTGGCCGCCGCCTCGATGTCGGTGATGGCGGTGGCGGGTCTGGTGCTGCCCTATGCGCCGGGCCTGGCCTTTGCGTTGTGCTGGGGGGGGCTGGCGCTGCATGGTGGCTTGGCGCTGCTGCTGATCCGGGTTCTGATCGGGCTGCCACCCGAAGCGCGCGGGGTGAACCCCGGCCTGCACCTGGGCTTTGTCGGCTTTATCGTCGCGGCGGTGCCTGCGGCGCAAATGGGGCAGGTGGGTCTGGCCAGCGCGCTGCTGTGGATCACCATGCCGGTGGCCGCGCTGATCTGGGGCATATCGCTGGCGCAGTTGATCGGGCGCATACCTCCGGCCCCGTTGCGGCCGCTGTTGGCGATACATCTGGCCCCTGCGGCGCTGTTCGCCACCGTCGCCGCGCTGATCGGGCAGCCTGTTCTGGCGCAGGCGTTTGCGGCCTTTGGGGCTGTCATTCTGTTGGCGCTTCTGGTTGCCGGGCGCTGGATCACCAGCGCCGGGTTCTCGGCGCTGTGGGGGGCCATGACCTTCCCTCTGGCGGCCTATGCCACCGCTTTGCTGACACTGGGCGGGGTTTGGGCGCTGGCGGGCAATATCGTGCTGGGACTGGCGTTTCTGATCATCCCGCCGATCGCATGGAAGGTGCTGAAGCTGTGGCCCGCAGGTCGGCTGGCGGCCAAGACCAACGCCGCCGAGGCCTAGATCAACCCCACCCAGGCCCGCGCGATGGCCAGCCCGTGCGCGTCCGCCTGTACGCCCGTACAGCCCGAAAGGGCCGCGTGGTTGTCCAGAAAATCGGGGCGTTGCCGCGCAATCGCTGCGGGAAAGCGTCGGGTCCAGTCGGCCACCACGGCGCGGCTGGCCTCAAAGTGGAACTGCGTCGCGTAACCCGCACGCCCGATGCGATAGCTTTGCACCGCCGCCGCCGCATTGCCCGCCAGATGCACGGCACCGGGGGGCAGGGTGAAGGTGTCGGAATGCCACTGAAAGATCGGGAACCGCGCCGGCAGATGCGACAACAGCGGATCTGCGCGCCCTGCCTCGGTCAGATCCACCTCGCACCAGCCAAATTCGGGCGCGGTGCCGATCCGGTTCTGCGCGCCGGCCCCCCGGGCCAAAACCTGGCTGCCCAGACAGACCCCCAGCACCGCCACGCCAGACAGTGCCGTATCATGCATCAGCCCCGCCAGATCGGGCAGATAGGGGTGGCTGTCATCGGCCAGCGCGTTCTGCTCGCCGCCAAAAGCCACCAGCGCATCGAAACTGCCGGGGGCGGGCAACCGTCCGTCCAGCCATGGCCGATAAAGATCAATCACCGCCGCCGCCTCGTGCAGCGCCACGCCGACCTGACCGTGATGGGTGATGGCGGTATTTTCGACAATGGCAACGCGCATGACAGTCTCCGGTTTTGCGCCAGTCTGCACATGGCCAAATGCACCGCAAGGGCAATAGCCCCTTGCCAACCGCGCCAAACGATGAAAAGGGGACCCGTCAAACGAACACTCCCCAACCCACCCGATAGGAGGTTTTCATGGAGATTCGCGAGGCGCTCACCTTTGATGACGTTTTGCTTGTGCCGCAGGCCAGTTCTGTGCTGCCGTCTGATGCCGACACGTCCACATACGTCACCAGATCGGTGCGGATGAACATTCCGCTGCTGTCGTCCGCGATGGACACCGTGACCGAAGGCCGGATGGCGATTGCCATGGCCCAGGCGGGTGGGATTGGCGTCATTCACCGCAATCTCGACCTTGAGTCTCAGGCGCGCGAAGTGTCCCGCGTCAAGCGGTTCGAATCCGGTGTGGTCTATCAGCCGATCACCCTGACCCCCGATCAGACGCTGGCCGATGCCAAGCTGTTGATGGACCGCTATCAGATCACCGGCTTTCCGGTTGTCGACAAGGATGGCCGCGTGCTGGGCATTGTCACCAATCGCGACATGCGCTTTGCGACCGATGACAACACCCCGGTTCACGCCATGATGTCCTTTGAAAATCTGGCCCTACTGCGTGAGCCGATTGACCGGGACGAGGCGATTTCACTGATGAAGGCGCGGCGGATCGAGAAGTTGCTGGTGACGGATGGCGCGGGCAAACTGACTGGCCTGCTGACCCTGAAAG
>CAZCFC010000236.1:0-4860 GCA_964497815.1 uncultured Cypionkella sp. | reverse complement strand
TCCCAGCAGGTCCATCACCCAGAACGTCGGAATGGCAGACAACGGCAGGGCAACGGCGGTGATCAATGTGGCACGCCAGTTGCGCAGGAAGGCCAGCACCACAAGCACCGCCAGCAATGCCCCCTCCAACAAGGTGTGCAGGGCGGATTCGTAGTTGCCATAGGTGTAGAACACGGTTTCATCCACCACCTTGATGCCAACATTCGGGAATTGGCTGCGGATTGTGTCGATGGTGGCGTTGACGGTTTCGGCCACCGAAACCTCGGAGGCACCTTTGGCGCGGAACACCGCAAAGGTGACAACCTGTTCCCCGTTCAACCGCGAGAACGAGCGCAATTCTTCATAAGTGTCTACAACCGTGCCCAGATCGGACAGCCGCACGTGGCGGCCCGAGGGCAAGGCGATGGTGCTGGATTCAAGCTTGGCCACGGTAGAGGCATCGCCAAGGGTGCGGATCGCCTGTTCGCCCGCGCCGATTTCAGACCGGCCTGCGCCAAGGTTGGTGTTGGTGGCGCGCAACTGACCATTCACCGCCGACGCGGTGATGCCGTAGCTGTCCAGTTTGACCGGATCCAGTTCGACGCGGATCTCGCGGTCTGCGCCACCGAAGCGGTCGATCTTGCCGACACCGGGGCGGCCCTGCAGGGCGCGTTTGATCTTGTCATCGACGAACCACGACAGCTCTTCCATGGTCATGTCGGGGGCCGAGACGGCGAAGGTCATGATCGCCTGACCTTCGACGTCGATCTTGGTGACAATCGGGGCTTCAACCGAGCCGGGCAGGTTGCCGCGGATGCGGTCGATGGTGTCTTTGGTGTCTTGCACGGCTTTGTCGGTGGCGACTTCCATGCGGAATTCCAGCACCGTCGTCGATACCCCGTCCGTCACGGTGGATGTGATGTTCTTGACCCCGGTGATCCCCGATGCCGCATCTTCGATCAGCTTGGTGATCTGGCTTTCCATCTCGGCCGGAGCAGCCCCGGTCTGGGCGACGGTTACCGCCACCAAGGGCACGTCGATGTTGGGAAAGCGGGTGATCGGCAGGCTGTTGAAGGACTGATAGCCCAGAACCATCAGGATCACGAAGGCAAGGATGGGGGCAAGCGGATTGCGGATCGACCAAGCTGAGAAGTTCATGGGATTGCCTGTCAGTTGGTGGGGGCGGGAATGGGGTTGATCTGATCGCCGTCGCGGACGAAAGACCCGGCTTTGGTCACGATCAGATCACCCGGCGCGATGCCCGCGGTGATTTCCACCCAGCCGCCGTCACGGATGCCTGTGCTGACGAACACGCGGTTTGCCGTGGCGCCCGAAATTTTCATCACGGTCGATTTGCCTTCAAACGTGCCGACGGCGGTGACGGGGACAGCGGTGGTCTGGCGTTCGGCCACAAGGATGGCCGCTTCGACAAACATGCCGGCGCGGATCGTCGAGGTGTCGGAGATGGTGATGCGGGCGCGTCCAAGCCGCGTGGTGGCGTCGATGGTCGGCTCGACAAGGCGGACGCTGCCCGTCAGCGGGGCGGTGCCGCCGACCTGGGTCAGCGCGGCGGTTTGGCCTGCGGCGACACGCACCAGATCGGCTTCGGACAGATCGGCCCGCAGTTCCAGCGCGCCATCGCGGATCAGGGTGAACATCGGTTGCGTGGCCGCCGAGGCTATTGCGCCAAGTTGGGCGTTGCGGGCGGTGATTTCACCGGCCACCGGGGCCGTCACTTCGGTGCGGGACAGTTGCAGGGCCAGATTGTCCAGCTGCGCCTGCACAAGCGTTTGTTGGGCGCGTGCGGATTCAAGCTGCTGGGCTGCCACGGCGGCGCGGGCGTTGGCCGAGGTTGCGGCGGCGGCGGATTGATCGGCTGCGGCCTGCGAGGCCGAGCCCTGCTTGCGCAGCGCGGCGGTGCGGTCGGCCACGCGTTGGGCTTCGGCGGCGGAACTGTTGGCTTCCAGTTGCTGCGCCTGTGCCTGCGCGATCATGGCGCTTGCCGCCGCGTATGACGCATTCAGTTGTGCTTTTTGCAGTTCCAGCGTGCTGGAGGACAGCCGCGCCAGCACCTGTCCTGCCTGCACGTCGTCGCCGACATCGGCCAACAGGGATTCGATCGGTTGGCCTTCGATCAGCGGGGCGACCTGCACGGTTTCCACTGCGGCGACAAGGCCCGAGGCCAGCACGACATCGCGCAGGGTGCGGGTTTCAACGGCGGATACGGTGATGGCTGGCAGTGCGGGGGCAGAGGTGGGATCCTGCGCCAGTACGGGGGCGGCAAGGGTTACAAGAGCAAGGGTAAAAGCAAAGCGCATCGTCAGCCTTTCACGCGGGCGCTGGCGACATCGTCCAGCGTTTGATCAATTGTACGCAGGAGCAGCGCGTTCAGATCGGCGCGGGCCTGATTTTCTTGCGGGGCCATCATCGCACCGGATTTCACCAGAAGCACGATGAAGGTGGCATGTGCGGTAAAGCGCGCCTGCACTTCGGGCAGTGGCAGCCCTGTCACGGCGGCAAAAACCTGGGTCAGATAGCCCGCGACGGCGGTTTCCATGCGGGCGCAGGCCAGCCCGATTTCCGGCTTGCGCAGGGCGGCGGCTGTTATTTCCGCCCACAACTGACCGTCGCTGCACGATTGATGCTGTGCCATGTGCAGGCGCGCCTGTTGGCGCAGCGCCGCCAACGGGTCGGCGGAATAGAGTGCGGACGCGAATTCCTGCTCCATCTCGTGCAGATCATGGGCGATCAGTTGCTCGACGATGGCGGCCTTGGAGGGGAAATAGCGGTAGAAATTGCCAACACTGATGCCCGCCGCGCGCGCAAGATCCTGCATGGAGGCACCATCAAACCCCTTTTCAGCAAAGGTCGTGCGGACAGCGGCCAAAAGTTCGGCGCTGCGTTGATCGGGGGCGGGGGAAAGGCTGTCGGCCATGTTTGCTTTGTGAGGATTGAGAATGAACGTTCATTCTCAAGTTAGGCAATCTTCGGGCAAGGTCAAGGATAAATCATGCGTTTGGGGGGCATGTGGCGCAATGGGCAAGCTGTTGCTGCTTGGACGGGCGCGGTTGTTGCGCGCAAGGCGGGGGCCGTGTATCAGGCGGAAAAGCGTTTTCGGGGGGCTATACATGCGTCGGGTTGTCATCACGGGTCTGGGAATGGTCACGCCGCTGGCTTGCGGGGTTGAGGAAACCTGGGCGCGGCTGCTGGATGGGCAGTCCGGGGCGGGGCCGATCACGCGGTTTGATGCCAGCAATGTGGTGACGCAATACGCCTGCGAGATCCCTTTTGGCGACGGCTCGGATGGCACCTTCAATCCCGATGACTGGATGGAGCCGAAAGACCGCCGCAAGGTGGATGATTTCATTCTGTACGGCATGGCGGCGGCGGTGCAGGCGGTACGTGATGCCGGTTGGGACAGCGCCGACGATGAAGGCAAGCTGCGCACGGGGGTCATGATCGGGTCTGGCATCGGCGGCCTGACCTCGATTGCCGAGACGGCCGTGCTGATCAAGGAGAAGGGTCCGAAACGGGTATCGCCGTTCTTTATTCCGGGCAGCCTGATCAACCTGATCTCGGGTCAGGTGTCGATCCGCTTTGGCTTCAAGGGTCCGAACCACGCGGTGGTGACGGCCTGTTCCACCGGCGCGCATGCCATTGGCGACGCCGCGCGGTTGATCATGTGGGGCGATGCCGATGTGATGATCGCGGGTGGGGCCGAGGCGCCGATCTCGGAGATCGGGATTGCCGGGTTCAACGCGTGCAAGGCGCTGTCGACCAAGCGCGGCGACGATCCCAAGCGCGCCAGCCGCCCCTATGATGCCGATCGCGACGGGTTCGTGATGGGCGAAGGCGCGGGCGTCGTGGTGCTGGAGGAATATGAACACGCGGTGGCGCGTGGGGCAAAGATCTACGCCGAGGTGCTGGGCTATGGCATGTCGGGCGACGCCCACCACATCACGGCACCGTCCGAAGATGGCGAAGGCGGGTTCCGGTCGATGCAGGCGGCTTTGGCGCGGGCGGGGATTTCGCCCGCCGATGTGGATTACATCAACGCCCATGGCACCAGCACCATGGCCGACACGATTGAATTGGGTGCGGTAGAGCGGCTGATGGGCGATGCGGCTGCCAAGGCCACGATGTCTTCGACCAAATCGAGCATCGGGCATTTGCTGGGCGCGGCGGGGGCCGTTGAGGCGATTTTCTGCGTGCTGGCGATCCGTGATCAGGTGGCACCGCCGACGATCAACCTGGACAACCCGGCGGTGACGCCCAAGCTGGATCTGGCCCCGAACAAGGCGGTCAAGCGCAAGATTGATATTGCCCTGTCGAACTCGTTCGGCTTTGGCGGCACCAATGCCAGCCTTGTGCTGGGCAAGGTGCGCGGCTGATGTGGCGGTCTGTTGCCTCTAATGCGTTGACATTGTTCATCGTTGTGCTGGTGGTGGCATCAGGCCTGTTGGCCTGGGGGCGGCAGGCCTATACCGGACCGGGACCTTTGGCCGAGCCGATCTGCTTTCGTGTCGAAAAAGGCGCATCTTTGGGGCAGGTCAGCCGGGCCTTGCAGACCGAGGGTGCGGTGTCGGATGCGCGGATTTTCCGGATTGGCGCGAATTATTCGGCCAAAGCCGGCGCTTTGAAATTCGGAAGTTATCTGTTGCCCGCCAAAGCCTCGATGGGTGAGGTGTTGGCGGCGCTGACTGAGGGCGGCCAGTCGACCTGTGGACGCGAGGTCAACTTCCGCATCAGCGTGGCCAAGGCCGAAGTGATCCTGCGCGAGTTGGACCCGGTCACCAACCGGTATGTCGAGGTGGTCAAGTTTGACCCGGCGGTGGATGCCGTGCCTGCCCCCTATGTGGATGCGGCGGGGGCAAATGATTT
>CAZCFC010000235.1:0-4860 GCA_964497815.1 uncultured Cypionkella sp. | reverse complement strand
GCCGATGATCATCACGCCGCTGGTGGGGTCACTGATCCTGTCGTGGATGTTCAATCCTGCGGGCATTCTGGGCGCGGGCCTGCAACATCTGACGGGCGATCCCACCCTGTCGCTGCGCGCCTCGCCGGTGCTGACATGGGCGGTGCTGCTGACCTATGGCGTCTGGACCAACGGGCCGTTTTCCTTTGTGGTGTTCTACGCGGGCCTGCAAACCGTCCCGCAAGACACGCTGGAAAGCTCGAAGATCGACGGCGCGACCCGCTGGCAAACCGTGCGCTTTGTGATCATTCCGCATCTGATGCCGCTGGCCACCTTTGTCGCCTTGGTGCAGCTGATGGACAACTTCCGCGTCTTTGAACCCATCGTCGGCTTTTCCGCCGAGGCGAACGCCACCTCGCTGTCATGGCTGGTCTACAACGATCTGGTCAGTCAGGACGCGGCGCAATTCGGATCGGCAGGGGCCACTTCGGTGATCACCATCATTGGCGTGCTGATCCTGCTGGCCCCGGTGCTGATCCGCACCTGGCGCGATTTCAATCGGAAGGTTGTGTAAGATGACAGACCGTCGCCCCCTGGGCCTGCGCACCGCAACGACCCTGTTCTTGGGCCTGTGGCTGCTGGCTGCCCTTTTCCCCTTTGCCTGGACGGTCTGGGGCAGCTTCAAGGTCGAGGCCGATTTCTTTTCGCGCGAAAGCTGGTGGTACGCCATCGAGGGCACCCGCACCCAGGCGCAGACAGGCGGGGCCTTCACCCTTGCGGGATATGAAGGTGCCTGGATCAAGAACGAATTCTGGAAGCCGGTGATCAACACCCTGATCGTCACGGTCTGCGTCACCTGCATTTCCCTGTTTGTCGGCACCCTGGGCGGCTACGCCCTTGCGCGGTCGGGGCACCGCTATGCCTTCTGGATCCTGATCGCAGCACTGGTGTTCCGCGCCATGCCGCATATCACGCTGGTATCGGGCTATTTGCTGCCGTTCTTTCAGATGAACATCTGGGGCGTGCTGCCCACCACCATCATCGTTCTGGTGGCCATCAACCAGCCCTTCACCCTGTGGATGCTGCACAGCTTTTTCCTGTCGATCCCCAAGGATCTGGACGAAAGCGCGCTGGTCGATGGCTGCACCCGGTTTCAGGCGTTCCGCATGGTCATCATGCCAGTCATGTGGCCGGGCGTCATCACCACCGGGCTGTTCAGCTTTCTGCTGGCCTACAACGACTTTGCCGTCACCTCGATGCTGCTGTCGCAAGACAATCAGACCATGATCCCGAAAATCGCCAGCTTCCTCGGCTCGATCCAAAGCGAGGGCAATGTGATGTTCGCCGTGGCTGCCGTGGTGTCCGCCACCGTGCCACTGTTCATCCTTGTGCTGTTCTTCCAACGCCAAATCGTCTCCGGCCTGACCGCCGGCGCTGTGAAAGGGTAATCCATGGCGCAAATCCGCCTTGTCAACGTCTGCAAACGCTGGGGCTCTTATGTGGGCGTCGATAACTTCACCCTTGAAATCGCGGATGCGGAATTTCTGGTGCTGCTGGGGCCGTCGGGCTGCGGCAAGACCACGACCATGCGGATGATCGCGGGTCTGGAAGAGCCAAGCTCGGGCGAGATCTGGATCGGGGATCGCATGGTCAACGGGCTGGAGCCGAAGGACCGCGACATCTCGATGGTGTTCCAAAGCTATGGGCTTTACCCGAACCTGACCGTTTACGAAAACATCCGCTTTCCGCTGCGGGTGCGCAATGTGCCCAAATCCGAACACCACACCCGCGTGATGCGCGCCGCGGAAATGGTCGAGCTGGGGCCGTTTCTGGATCGCCGCCCCGCAGCGCTGTCTGGCGGCCAGCGGCAGCGCGTGGCCTTGGCGCGCGCCATCGTGCGCGAACCCAACGCCTTTCTGATGGACGAACCGCTGTCCAACCTTGACGCCAAACTGCGCGTGTCCACTCGCGCGCAGATCAAGAACCTGCACCACACCCTGAAAACCACCACCATCTACGTGACCCATGACCAGATCGAAGCAATGACACTGGCCGACCGCGTGGTTGTGATGAATCACGGTCTGGTGCAGCAAGTCGGCACGCCCACCGAAATCTACGACCGCCCCGCCAATACCTTTGTGGCCAGCTTTATCGGCTCGCCGGCGATGAACCTGATCGCGGGCCAGATCACGCAAGGCAGCTTTCATGCCGACGGCATGCAGGTGCCCGGCCTTGCCGCCGCCGATGGCCCCGTGACGCTGGGCTTTCGCGCCGAAGATGCAAGCGTTGTGGCCGAAGGCGGCAACATTCTGGCACCCGTCTACGCAATGGAACTGCTGGGCGATGCTACCCTCGTTTCGGTCCGCATTGGCGAGTCGCTGGTGGCGGTCCGCGCGCACAAGGATTTCCGCATCAACATCGGCACGCCCCTGCAGATCCGGGTGCCCTTGCAGGCGGTTCACCTGTTTGATGCAACCTCTGGCGGGCGGATGGCGGCATGATGGGCTTGCCCGCCCCTGCCGCTTCGGCGCAGACTGTGCCAAAGCAGGGGGAGTGTTCGGGTGGCCAATGACAAAGTGACATCGCTGGAAGTGGCCGCCCTGGCGGGGGTCAGCCAATCGGCGGTCAGCCGCGTGTTCACGCCCGGATCTTCCGTCAGCCAGAAAACCGCCGACAAAGTCCGGGCGGCGGCGGCGCAACTGGGCTACCGGCCCAACGTGCTGGCGCGGTCATTGAAGTCGGGCAAAAGCCGGATCATCGGCCTGGTCGTGGCCTATCTGGAAAATTACTTCTACCCCGAAATGGTGGAACGCCTTTCGGTGGAACTGCAGAAGGTCGGCTATCACGTCCTGATCTTTCTGGCACCCGTGTCCACGGTGAACGTCGACAAGGTCGTGCGGGAAATCATGGATTATCAGGTGGATGGCATCGTGATGGCCTCTGTCTCGATGTCGTCTGATCTGGCCGCGCGCTGTCTGGATACCGGCATCCCCGTCGTGCTGTTCAACCGCGCGCATGAAGACAAGAACCTGTCCTCGGTGACATCTGACAACTTTGCCGGGGGCCGCGCGCTGGCGGATTACCTTTGTGCCATGGGCCACGAACGCATCGCCTATATCGCCGGTTTCGCCGGGGCTTCGACCCAGATCGACCGCGAGGCAGGCTTTCGCGCCGGTCTGGCCGCCGCCGGGCAACAGCTTTTCGCCCGCGCCGATGGCAATTTTGACCACCGTACCGCACAGGCCGCCGCCCGCGAACTGTTCGCCACCTCGCGCCGCCCTGACGCCGTGTTCGTGGCCAACGACCACATGGCCTTTGCGGTGATGGATGTGCTGCGCTTTGAACTGGGCCTGCGCATCCCCGAAGATGTGTCCGTGGTGGGGTTTGATGATGTGCCCCCCGCCGCCTGGCCGTCCTATAACCTGACCACCTACCGCCAGCGCGTGGATCAGATGGTGCAGGAAACCGTCACCATGCTGATGACATGGATCGCGGCCGACAAACCCGAGGTATCGCGCGTGGTGTTGCCGGGCGAGCTGGTGATCCGCGGCTCGACCCGCCGCATCGGGGGCCCGCGATGACCGAAGCCGAGTTTCGCGCCCGGCTTGCCGCGCTGGGGCTGACCCTTGACGATCGTGCCTTCGCCGCCGCCTTTGCGGGGGCTCAACATCTGCGGGCCGAAGTGGCGCGCGTCCAATCCTGGCTGAAGTCACAGACATGACCCCCCTTTCCCACCCGTCCCCTTCAGACCTGACCCTGCATGAATCTGCCACTGCCCTGCGCGCAGGCACACTGACCGCCCGTGATCTGACCATGGCCGCGCTGGACCGCATTCTGCGGCGCGACGGGCAGTTGCATGCCGTCACCCACCTGAACCCGCAGGCCCTGACCGAGGCTGACCGCGCCGACGCGATGCTTGCGGCGGGCACCGCAGGTCCGCTTTGCGGCATTCCCTTTCTGGTCAAAGACCTGATTGACGTGGCAGGCCTTCCCGCCACAAGCGGGTCTGCGGTGCTGGCCGGGCGCATCGCCACCCGGGATGCCGATGCCGTCGCCCGCCTGCGCGCCCAAGGAGCCGTGGTTCTGGGCAAGGCCGCCACCTATGAATTCGCCATGGTGGGCCCCGATCTTGGCCTGCCCGATCCCCCCGCGCGCAACCCGTGGAACACCGCGCATATCACCGGCGGCTCTTCGTCTGGCTCGGCCGCTGCGATTGCGGGGGGGCTGGTGCGCTTTGCGCTTGGCACCGATACCGGCGGGTCGATCCGCAGCCCTTCGGCCTATTGCGGCTGCGTCGGGCTGAAACCAAGCTATGACCGGGTGTCGCGCGCCGGCGCCTTCCCGCTGTCGCCGTCGCTTGATCACACCGGACCACTGGCGGCAACCGTGGCCGAGACCGCGCTGGCACTGGATGCCATCACCGAATTCCCGGAAAACTGGCGCGCGGCCACCGGCCAGTTGCAGCGTGGCGCGCAGGGCCTGCGCATCGGCTATGCCCGCGACTGGTTGGCGGATGATCCGCAGGCCGCCCCCGCGCTGATCCGCGCCATGGATGATGCCGCCGCACAACTGTCGATGCTGGGCGCGCGCATCACCCCCATCGCCCTGCCCGACTACCCGGCCTATGAAGCCGCAGGTTCCGTCATCCTGCACGCCGAGGCGCTGGCGGAACACCGCAACCTGATGCAGGATCACTGCGGCCTTTATGGCCGCCCGGTGCTGCAATGTCTGGCTTTCGGTGCCGCGATTGACCCCGAAGATCTGGCCGCAGCCCGCTTCGCCCAAACCAGCCTGCGCGCAGCCATGCTGGCGGCGATGGACGGTTATGACCTGATCATCACCGCCACCACCCTGACCCCCGCTTTGCCATTCGCGGCCTTC
>CAZCFC010000234.1:0-4934 GCA_964497815.1 uncultured Cypionkella sp. | reverse complement strand
CGACGGCGGCGGCGCTGGGGATTTTCGGGTCGATCGACATGAACCGGAATGACTATCAATCCGGCTGGGATACCGACCAGTTCCCGAACAACCACGCCGAAAAAGCGGTGGCATTCTATGAAATCCTCAAGGCGGGCGGCTTTACCACCGGCGGTGTGAACTTTGACGCCAAGGTGCGGCGGCAATCGCTTGATCCCGAGGATCTGATCCTGGCCCATGTCGGCGGTATGGACACCTGTGCGCGGGCGTTGAAGGCGGCAGCGGCGCTGATGGAGTCTGGTCTGATGGAACAGGCCAAGGCCGAGCGCTATTCGGGCTGGCAATTACCGGCGGCACAGGCGATGTTGACGGGCAATCTGGAACAGGCGGCGGCACGTGTGACCGCCGAGGGGCTGGAGCCGCAACCGAAATCCGGCCGCCAAGAGCGGTTGGAAAATCTGTGGAACCGTTTCATCTAAGGGGCTGGTCATGCAACGGCGCAAGGTACTTGGACTGGCCGTCGCGGCCATCGCGGCACCGCTTTTATCCCTTGCGCCCGCGCGGGCGGCCACCGATCCCGGCCCCGTTCTGACCAACTGGTACAGGCTGGTTCTGGAACTGGTGCGCCACACCGCCACCTACTCGCCGCCCGTGGCTTCACGTGCCTTCGCCTATCTGGGGGTCGCGGCCTATGAGGCGATGGCGGCGGGCGATCCTGCATTGAAAACCTTGGCGGGGCAGTTGAATGCCCTGTCACCGCTGCCCGCTTGCGACCCGGCCCTGACCTATGACGCCAGCGCCATCCTGAACGCCGCACTCAGCGACGCTGTGCATTTCTTCTGGGGCAACACCGGCCCAACCGGGCAACGCGCGATGAAGGCGATGGGCGCACAACTGGCCAAGGCCAGCGCCAACCTGCCCACCGACGTGGCCCAACGCAGTGCCGCCCATGGCAGCGCCATTGCCGCCCATATCATCGCCTGGTCCAAGGATGACGGCGGTGCCGTGGTGGAAAACATGGGCTTCCCCTATGAATACACCCTGACCGACGGCCCCGCCCATTGGGTGCCAACCTCGCTGATCCGCCAGCAGCAGATGCCTTTGCTGCCAAAATGGGGCCAGAACCGCCCCTTCGCCATGCCCGCAGGCAACAGCTGTGCCTTGCCGTCACCGCCCGACTATGACGAAGACCCCGCATCGCCCTTCCATGCCGAGGCGCGCGAGGTTTATGACACCTCCAAATCCCTGACCGACGAGCAGAAAACCATAGCGCGGTTCTGGTCGGATGATCCGATGCTGTCGCCGACGCCCCCCGGTCACTGGGTGTCGATCGTGTTGGAAATCATCGAGCGGGATCAACTGGATGCCACCCGCAGCGCCGATGCGTTGATGCGGATCGGAGTGGCCGTGGCAGACGCCTTCATCGGCTGCTGGCAACAGAAATTCGAACATGATCTGCTGCGCCCCGTCACCTATATCCGCCGCGTGATCGACCCCAAATGGGAGCCGCTTTTGATCACGCCGCCGTTCCCGGAATACCCATCTGGCCATTCCACCCAATCGGGGGCCGCAGCCACGGTGCTGACGGCGGTGTTTGGTGAGAATTTTGCCTTCACCGACAGCACCCATGTCGACGATGGCATTCCGGCGCGCAATTTCCCGGATTTCCACGCCGCCGCGCAAGAGGCTGCCGACTCGCGCCTTTACGGCGGCATTCATTTCCGCAGCGCCAATCAGAACGGGCTGACGCAGGGCAACTGTATCGGCGCGCATGTGAACAGGTTGAAAACGCTATGATCCGCCCGCTTGTCCTGATTGTGATGGCCGCGCCTGCCGCAGCCCAGACCGTGCCGCAGTTTGTCGACGAAACCGTGCCGGCGGGCCTGACCCACACCTATGCCGGCGAGTGGGAGTATATGGTCGGTGGCGGCGTCGCCACATTTGATTGCAACGGCGACGCCTTGCCCGAAATCTTGCTGGCAGGCGGCACCAATCCGGCCAGTTTCTGGCGCAACGACAGCACTGCCTTGGCGTTGGCCTTCCGTCCGCAGATCAGCGGGTTGGAAGAAACCGCCGTCACTGGGGCTTATCCCATTGATATTGATAGCGATGGCATCACCGATCTGGCTATGCTGCGGGTGGGCGAAGACCTGTTGATGCGCGGGCTGGGCGACTGCAAGTTCGCGCGCGCCAATGAAACCTGGGGCTTTCAGGGCGGCGATGCCTGGTCCACCGCGTTTTCCGCGATGTGGGAAGATGGCCAAGCGCTGCCGACCCTTGCCGTCGGCACCTATATCGACCGAACCCAAGAGGCCTTTCCCTGGGGCCATTGCACCGACAACAGCCTTTTCCGCCCCACTGCCGCGGGATATGGCGCGCCGATCGCGCTTTCGCCCAGCTTTTGCAGCCTGTCCTTGCTGTTTTCCGACTGGAACAATTCGGGCCAGCCCAGCCTGCGGGTGTCCAACGACCGCGAGTATTACAAGGGCGGGCAAGAGCAGATGTGGCACATCGACCCCGGTCAGCCTCCACGCCCGTATACCGAGTCCGAGGGCTGGTCGCGCCTGCGCATCTGGGGCATGGGCATTGCCAGCACCGATCTGAATGCCGATGGCTACCCCGAATTCTTCTTGACCAGCATGGCCGACAGCAAGCTGCAAACGCTGGCAAAGCCGGAGCCGGGCACCGCACCAAAATTTGCCGATGTGGCCTTTGCCAAAGGCGTCACCGCGCACCGGCCTTATATGGGCGACGATCTGCGGCCATCCACGGGCTGGCATGCACAGTTCGCGGATGTGAACAACGACGGGCTGTCGGATCTGTTTGTGGCCAAGGGCAACGTCTGGAACATGCCCGATTTCGCCGCCAAAGACCCCAACAACCTGCTGCTGCAAACAGCGGATGGCACCTTTGTCGAGGCGGGCGACAAGGCGGGGGTGGCGTCGGTCAGCCCGTCTCGCGGTGCTGCAGTGACGGATTTCAACGGCGACGGCATGGTTGATCTGGTGGTCGTGAACCGCAACGCCCCTGCGCAACTGTGGCGCAATGCGGGTCCGGCGGGCCATTGGGCCAAGATCAATCTGTCACAACCGGGGCCAAATCCGATGGCGATTGGTGCATGGGTGGAACTGCGCGTCGGTGACAAGCTGCAGCGCCACGAAGTCACCATCGGTGGCGGCCATGTCAGCGGCATGTTGGGCCCGGTACATTTCGGCCTTGGCAAGGCCCTGGGGGCAGAGGTGCGGGTGATCTGGCCAGATGGGGCCGTTTCAGACTGGCAGCCGATTCAAGGCAACGCCACGACCAATGTCACCAAGCCCTAAAGCACGTCATAGACTGCCTGCAACAGTCGCGCGCGGCGCGGGTCGATGCCATCGGAAAAGCCCAGCATGTTGCGGGTCACAAAGGCAAATCCCAGCCGCGCCCCTGGGTCTGCAAAGGCAAATGACCCGCCCCAGCCACAGTGGCCAAAGCTGTCGGGCGACGACTGTGGGCCAAAGGCCGGATCGTTCAGCCGAAAGCCCGCCGCATATCTGACAGGCAACTGGTTCACCGCGTCCAACCCGTCAAAGCGTGGGCGCAGCGCCGCCGCAAGGCCTTCGGCCGAGATCAGCGGTGATGACCCATCCGCCAACCCGCCAAACAACCGTGCCAAAGAAATGGCGTCTGAATGCCCGCCACCACCGGCAATTTCAGCCGCCCGCCACGCGCGGCTGTTGGGCGCGGTTGCCGGAACCGCCGGATACAGCGCAGAGTGCGGGTAGGGGCTGGCGCGCAGAAATGCCAGCCAATCTGATGCGCCGATGCCCTCGACCAGTTCCGCAACACGGTGATCCTGCGCCAATGGCAGGCCCAGATGAAACGCGATGCCCAGCGGGCCTGCGATTTCGTCTGCAATAAACCGACCCATGCTGCGCCCGTCGATCTGACGCAAGGGCTCGGCCATCAGCGCGCCCAAGGTAAAGGCATGATACACCATCCGGCTGCCGGGGGTCCACAGGGGGGCCATGTCAGCAACGGCGGCGGCGAAGGTGGCGCTGTCATAGGCATCGTGCAGACGGATGGGCCCCGCCAGACCATCCAGCCCGGCCTGATGCGACAGGGCCTGATCCATGGTGATGGCTGCTTTGCCGTTGGCCGCAAACGCGGGCCAATAGTCGGCCACCGGGCGCGACATGTCCAATTTGCCCCGATCCGCCAGCATCGCCAAGGCCAGCGCTGCAACAGCCTTGGTGGTGGACCAGACATTGACCAGCGTATCCCGCTCCCAAGGCCGTCCGGCGCCATCTGCGCTGCCGCCCCACAGATCGACAACGGGCGTGCCGTCCAGCACCACCGCCACCGCCCCGCCCAGTTCCAGCCCATCGGCAAAGCTGCGCGCAAAGGCCTCTTGCACGTGGTCAAAACGCGGATCGGTAAAGCCGTTTATCTTTGTAAGGTTCATGTCAGGCCCCCGAACAGTTTTCGCCAGCAGTTTTCGCCAGCAGTTTTCGCCAGCAGTTTTTGCCAGCAGTTTTCGCCAGCAGCTTTCCCGGGCAGCCTAACGGTGACAACGCAGGCTGCCAAGCAGCCCTAATGCGACCCGGCCACAATATCGGTTGCTGCCCGGCTGGACAGGCTGCCTTCGGGCGCGAAAACAAGGCCAAGCGCCGCCAGATAGACAAGGCCGAACATCAAAAGGGCCCCCAAAGACCGTGAGGATTTTGACCCTGAAAGCGGCAGTGTTGTCATCGTGGTATCCTTTGCCTTGCGGCTGGGCTGGATCGCGTGGCACGTGATCCAAGGTTATACTCATAAATCTACCAACTATGTCGTGTTTATGGCAAAGCCGCAGATTCGGCAATGAAATGTCAGTCTTTTCTGTGGCTCTGCGGTGGAACATTCATCTGCACATGCCCAGGCTTGTCGCAAAACCGTACTTTTTGACGGGCACCTCCCGTCCCTGACCGTCCGCG
>CAZCFC010000233.1:0-4973 GCA_964497815.1 uncultured Cypionkella sp. | reverse complement strand
AGGCTTCAACGCCAATGCCAACGATACCAAGATCCGCAACAACCGCGCTGCCTATTTCGCCCATTTCGGCGTGCTGGGGGGGGGCAGTCACATCATGCTGGGCAACCATATCTTTGCCGAAGACACCGAACCCTTTGGGGTGCGGCGGGCGGGACTGGTGTTCACCACCCGCAACGTGCGCGGTTTCATCGTGGGCAACTATATCGACAACTGCTTTATCGAAATGTCGAACGAACATGATGAAAACCCCGATTTCGTGTCGGGCTACAGCTTTGGTGGACTGACCATCACCGGCAATCTTTTCCTTGTGTCAAATGCCGCCGCGAACTTTCGCTTTCTTGTGATCGCGCCAAAAGGCACCGGGCATTCCGTGGCGGGGTTGTCGGTGACAAACAACGTGTTCCGCAACAGCACCGCCAGCATTGACCGGGTGGAAATGCTGGATACCAGCGTCGCCACACTGAACTTTGGCAACTTTCGCAATATCACCTTCGACAGCAACAGCTTCAACGGCGTGACCCAGGCCACGGTCAGCCCGCTGTTGATCGAGCATAACCAGAACACCACAGCCGATACCTGGGTGGTCGATGGGGCCCAGTACATGCCCTTTGGCGGCAGGGTGCGCAATGTGCAGGGACTGGTGGCCGAAGGTGCGATCACCAACGCCAGCAACGCCGCACAATATGCGATGCCCTATGTTCAGGTTGAACAGGGGGCGGGGCTGAACCTTGTCAACGTCAAATGGCCCACGCCCGTGAAGGGTCGCGTCCAGATGACCATTCGCTGCGACAACCCGATCTGATCCCAGTCAGGTCAGATCCTGCGGCCCAAGCCGGTACGCCCGCGCGAACCCCGCATTCAGCAGGGCCGATTGCGGGACAAGCCTGACAAAGGCGAAATCGGTGAAATCAACATAAAGGGCCGCCTTCGGGTGGCCCTTCAGCCAATGCGCGCGCAACGCCTCGCGGGAGGGATCATCCGGCGCCACGAACTGCGCCCCGACCCGCAGCATCAGGCGCGGGTGGGTCATCGGGTCGCCCTTGTCGCCCGCCTCACCGACCATCACCGCGCAGTCGGGATGCGCCCGCAGCGCAGGCATATGCGCGGCAAGCGCCGAGATCAACGTGACCGGGCCCCCCCGCAGATCCAGTCCAAAGGCAATCCGGCTGATGCCCGGCGTCCCCGTCTGCGGATCCGTCCAGGCCAAAGCCGCATGGCGCGCCTGCGCCAACAAATCGCGGGCCAGGGCGCGGGCGTCGTCGTCCGCTGCGGCTATGGGATCAGGTCTGGCATCGGTCATGGTGTCGGCCTTGAAATCACAGGTTGGGTTGACAGGCCCGTCCAGCGGGCGTTGATTGCGGGTGTCAGACTTGGGCAAGAATTATGCCAGCAAAAACGACATCTTATATATCGGAATTTCGCCCCAAACTTCTGTCACAGTGGCGCGAGGGCTATGGCTTGCGTGACATGCGGGCCGATGCGCTGGCCGGGTTGACGGTTGCGATTGTGGCGCTGCCGCTGTCGATGGCCATCGCGATTGCAAGCGGCGTTGGCCCGGAACGCGGGCTGTTCACCACCATCATCGGCGGTTTTCTGGTGTCGGCCCTGGGCGGATCGCGGTTTCAGATCGGCGGCCCGGCGGGGGCGTTCATCGTGCTGGTGTCGGCGTGCGTGATGCAGATCGGGGTGGCGGGGTTGATTTTGGCGACCTTTCTGTCGGGGGCGATGCTGATCATTTTGGCCCTGCTGCGCGCCGGAAGCTATATCCGCTATATCCCCTATCCCGTGACAGTGGGCTTTACCGCAGGCATCGCGGTGATCATCTTTGCCAGCCAGATCAAAGACCTGCTGGGCCTGTCCCTGCCTCAGCCCGAGCCTGCCGAGATTGTGGCAAAGCTGGAACTGCTGTGGTCGGTGCGCGCCAGCGTCACGCCCGCCGCGGTGGCTGTGGCGGCGGGCACCATCGCCCTGATCGTCGGCATCCGGCGGCTGGCCCCCGGCTTGCCAAACCTGCTGATCGCCGTCACCGCGGCCGCAGGGGCCGTGGCCCTGCTGCAACTGCCCGTCGAGACGATCTTCAGCCGCTTTGGCACCCTGCCCCGCACCCCGCCCGCCCCCGCCCTGCCGCCGCTGAATGCGGCCTTGCTGGCCAACGCGCTGCCTTGGGCCGCCAGCTTTACCCTGCTGGGCGCGATCGAGTCGCTGCTGTCGGCGGTGGTGGCCGATGGCATGTCTGGCCGTCGCCATCGGCCCAACGCCGAGTTGTTGGCGCAGGGCGTGGCCAATATGGGGGCGGCGCTGTTTGGCGGCTTTTGCGTCACCGGCACCATCGCCCGCACTGCAACCAATGTCCGCGCAGGGTCACACGGCCCGGTTTCGGGGATGCTGCATGCCGTTTTCGTGCTGCTGTTCATGCTGGTTGCCGCACCCTTGGCGGGGTTTATCCCGCTGGCAGCCCTTGCCGCCGTTCTGGCTGTGGTGGCGTGGAACATGGTGGAACGTGAGGCCATGTGGCAGTTGATCCGCGCTTCACGCGCCGATGCGGTGGTTGTTCTGGCGACCTTTCTGCTGGTGGTGTTCCGCGACCTGACCGAGGGCATCGTGGTCGGCTTTGCGCTTGGCGGGCTGGTGTTCATTCAGCGCATGTCCGACAGTGCCCGCGTCGATCTTGCCGATACTTCCCTGCGCCCGTCGACGGCCGATTGCGTGGTCTATCACCTGCACGGCCCTTATTTCTTTGGCGCCGCCGCAAGACTGGGCGAGGCGCTGGACGTTATCGCAGATCAGCCCCGCGCCTTTGTGCTGGATTTTGAAGATGTGCCCTTCATCGACAGCACCGGCGCACGGTCTTTCGAGTTGATTGCCAGCAAGATCGCCCGTGCAGGTGGCAAGATGTACCTGACAGGAACGCGCCCCGAAGTGGCGCAGGCGCTGCGCAAGGCCGGGGTGGTCGAACCGCATGCGCACTATTTGCCCGACATGGATGCGGTCGATGCCATTCGCGCCAAATCCAGCTGATTCGGCAGGCACAACAGCCGCGAATCGCCCCTGTGGAACAGGGCGTCAGTGCCCCGCGCCCGGTGCGTCAGATTGTCATTGCGTCCAGCCCGGATTGCCATCCGCATGCGCCACATCCCCGCATCGGCGGTTTTTCGCCGCGACTGTCCCCAACAGCACCCGTCATTTCATTGCCACTTTTCCCGCAGTTTACAAAATTCACCACAGGTCTTGTCAAGTATTTTACAGAAAAACCACACATACAAAAAGAGTTACCAAAAAGTTTACAATCACGTTATGATGATGTTGAAACGGGGGAGACCTGCGAAATTCGCAGGCCGTGCGGGGCAAGTGATACCTTGCCCGGGGAAGATGGAGGAACCAGATGACTGATCAGGCCACAGCTGTGGGCGTTTATCCCGCATCGGACGCGTTTGTTGCCCATGCGCATGCAAACCCGGAAACCTATGCAAGGATGTACGCCGAATCGATCGCAGATCCCGATGAATTCTGGGGCCGCGAGGGCAAGCGTCTGGACTGGATCAAGCCTTATACCAAAGTGAAGAACACCGACTTCACCTTTGGCAAGGTGAACATCAAATGGTTCGAAGACGGCGTGCTGAACGTGTCCGTGAACTGCATCGACCGCCACCTGCGCGACCGTTCGCTGCAAACCGCCATCATCTTTGAACCCGATGATCCGAAAACCCCCGCCCTTCACATCACCTACAAGATGCTGTCGGAAAAGGTGAACCGTTTCGCCAACGTGCTGCTGTCGCAAGGTGTGATGCGCGGCGACCGTGTGGTGATCTATCTGCCGATGATCCCCGAGGCCGCCTATGCCATGCTGGCCTGCGCGCGCATTGGTGCAATCCACTCCATCGTTTTCGCAGGTTTCTCGCCGGATGCCTTGGCCAACCGCATCAACGACTGTGGCGCAAAACTTGTCATCACCGCCGATAGCGCCCCGCGCGGTGGCAAACGCACTCCGCTGAAATCCAACACCGATGCCGCCCTGCTGCATTGTTCCGACAAGGTGCGCTGCCTTGTGGTCAAGCACACCGGCGATCAGACCTCGTGGATTCAGGGCCGGGACGTGGACGTGCTGTCCCTGATGGATCAGGTTTCTCCGGAATGCCCGCCGCGCCCGATGGGTGCCGAAGATCCGCTGTTCATCCTGTACACGTCGGGGTCAACCGGCAAGCCGAAGGGCGTGGTTCACACCTCGGGCGGCTATCTGGTTTATGCGTCGATGACGCACCAGTATACCTTCGACTACCATGACGGCGATGTGTTCTGGTGCACCGCCGACGTGGGTTGGGTGACTGGTCACAGCTATATCATCTACGGGCCGCTGGCGAATGGTGCCACCACGGTGATGTTCGAAGGCGTGCCGACCTTCCCCGATGCGGGCCGGTTCTGGGAAGTGATCGAAAAGCACAAGGTCAACCAGTTCTACACCGCCCCCACCGCCATCCGGTCACTGATGGGCATGGGGCCAGAGTGGCCCGCCAAGCACGACCTCTCCAGCCTCAAGCTGCTGGGCTCGGTCGGTGAGCCGATCAACCCCGAGGCCTGGCATTGGTACAACACCAACATCGGCCACGGCAAATGCCCCATCGTCGACACGTTCTGGCAGACCGAAACCGGCGGCCACATGATCACGCCGCTGCCGGGGGCGATTGCGGCCAAGCCGGGGGCTGCCACGCAGCCGTTCTTCGGGGTCAAGCCCGTGGTGCTTGATCCGGCAACAGGCCGCCGTCAGGGCGAAACCGAAGCCGAGGGCGTGCTGTGCATTTCCGACAGCTGGCCGGGCCAGATGCGCACCCTCTGGGGCGACCATGACCGGTTCCAGGAAGCGTATTTCCAGCAATACAAGGGTTACTACTTCACCGGCGACGGTTGCCGCCGTGACACCGATGGCGATTACTGGATCACCGGCCGCGTCGATGACGTGATCAACGTGTCGGGCCACT
>CAZCFC010000232.1:0-5012 GCA_964497815.1 uncultured Cypionkella sp. | reverse complement strand
CTCTACCCGTGGGTGGTCGCTGTCATAGCCGCGATGGGTGGCCAGATCGAAGGCCACCGACACGCCCTGCTGGCCGGCGGCCAGGTTCTTGCGGTAAAAGGCGTTCGAAGCCTCGGCCGTCGAGAAGCCCGCGTACTGGCGGATGGTCCAGGGACGGCCCGCGTACATCGTGGCCTTGACACCCCGGGTGAAGGGCGCAAATCCCGGCATTTCACCCATTTGCGGCAGGCCTTCCACGTCTGCCTGCGTGTACAAGGGCTTTACCGGAATACCTTCCAGCGTCGCCCAAGTCAGGCTGTCGGGGTTGCCCCCCTTCATTTCCTTTGATGCCAATGCCGCCCATGCGGCCAATTTATCCGTCATATCAACCCTCCTGCCGGAGTGGGCCACCCGGCGTGCTTGGTTTGTGGGGTGCGCGGCCCTATATCGGGGGCATGAACACCTGCATGAAACCGCTTCTTCTGGCCGTATTGGCCTTCGTATCTTTCGGGGCCGTTGCGCAAGATGCGCCTTTTGCCCCCGTTCCGGCCGATCAGGTGGTGATGGCCGATCTGCTTTATCTCAAACGCGCCGTCGTGGTGTTTGCCGACAGCCCGAACGACCCGAACTACATCCGTCAGATGCAGCTTTTGACCCACGACACCGCCGACCTGATCGACCGGGATGTCGTCGTGATCTTCGACACAACGCCGCAACCGAAGTCAGAGCTGCGGATCAAGCTGCGCCCCCGAGGCTTTTCGCTGGTGATCCTGGACAAGGACGGCGCGGCTGTGCTGCGCAAGCCCCTGCCCTGGGACACCCGCGAAATCACCCACGCCATCGACAAATTCCCCTCGCGGCGCGTTGAGGTGCTGGAGCGCATGCCTGCAGGACGGTGATCATTCAAACTCCATGATCACTTCATCGACTTTCAGGCTGCTGCCCGCCGCGGCCTTGATCGCCTTGACCACGCCTTTACGCTCGGCCTTCAGGATGTTTTCCATCTTCATCGCTTCGACGGTGGCCAAAGCCTGCCCTTCCTGCACCTCGTCACCGACCTCGACCATGACTTTAGCGATCAGGCCCGGCATCGGGCAAAGGAGGAATTTGGAGGTGTCTGGCGGCAGCTTTTCCAGCATCAGTTTGGCCAGTTCGGACTGGCGCGGGGTGCGGACATGAACGCGCAGATCGGCACCGCGCAGGCGCAGACGGAAGCCACCGCTGATCTTGGCCACCTTCATCACCAGGGGGGTGCCGTCCACCGTCAGGCTGGCCAAGGGCTGACCCGGGGTCCAATCCGAGGCGACGCGGATGGTCGATCCATCGGCAAAGCCAACGGTTGACCCTGCGTGATCTGCTGCAATTTTCACAACATGTTCAACGCCTTGCAGCGTAACCACCCAGTCATCCCCGACACGGCGTTCGTGGTTGTCCATGGTGCCGGAAATCCGGGTGCGGCGGATCTCGGCCACACGGTTCATCGCGGCGGCAGAGGCCGCGACGCGGGCCAGCGTGGGCGCATCCAGCACAGCGCCCTGAAAGCCATCGGGGTATTCCTCGGCAATGAATGCCGTCGTGATGTCGCCCGAGACAAAGCGCGGATGGTCCATCACGGCCCCGACGAAGGGCAGGTTGTGCCCGATGCCTTCCACCTCGAAGGTGTCAAGCGCCAGCCGCATTTCCTCAATCGCCGCAAGACGGGTCGGCCCCCAGGTGCAAAGCTTGGCGATCATCGGGTCGTAGAACATCGAAATCTCGCCGCCCTCGAACACGCCGGTATCGTTGCGCACGACACCGCCGCGCGTGGTGGTGCCTTCGACAGGCGGGCGATAGCGGGTCAGACGGCCAATCGAGGGCAGGAAGTTGCGGTAGGGGTCTTCGGCGTAAAGGCGGCTTTCCATCGCCCAACCGTTGATTTTCAGATCTGCCTGCTTGAAGGGCAAAGGCTCGCCATAGGCGACGCGGATCATCTGTTCGACAAGATCGACACCGGTGATCAGTTCGGTCACAGGGTGTTCCACCTGCAACCGGGTGTTCATTTCAAGGAAATAGAAGTTGCGGTTGCCGTCGACGATGAATTCCACCGTTCCGGCCGAAGTGTAACCGACGGCCCGCGCAAGGGCGCAGGCCTGTTCGCCCATGGCTTTGCGGGTGGCCTCGTCCAGAAACGGCGACGGCGCTTCTTCGATCACCTTCTGGTTGCGGCGCTGAATGCTGCATTCGCGTTCGTGCAGATAGACGATGTTGCCGTGCTTGTCGCCCAGCACCTGAATTTCGATATGTCGCGGTTGGGTCACGAATTTCTCGATGAAGATGCGGTCATCGCCAAAGCTGGCGGCGGCTTCGTTCTTGGAGGACTGAAAGCCTTCGCGCGCCTCGGCGTCGTCCCAGGCAATCCGCATGCCCTTGCCGCCGCCACCCGCCGATGCCTTGATCATCACCGGATAGCCGATCTGGGTGGCGATTTTCACGGCATGTTCGGCGTCGTCGATCAAACCCATATGGCCCGGAACGGTGGAAACCCCGGCCTCCATCGCCAGTTTTTTCGAGGTGATCTTGTCACCCATCGCCTCGATCGCCGGGGATGGCGGGCCAATGAAGACCACGCCCGCAGCCTCAAGCGCCGCAGCGAAGTTCATGTTTTCGCTGAGAAAGCCATAGCCGGGATGCACGGCTTCGGCTCCGCTTTCCTTGATGGCCGCCATGATCTTTTCAATCACGATATAGGACTGCGCCGCAGGGGAAGGCCCGATGTGAATCGCCTCATCCGCCATCTTCACATGCAGGGCGTTGCGGTCGGCGTCGGAATAGACCGCCACCGTCTTGATGCCCATTTTCCGCGCCGATTTGATGACACGACAGGCAATTTCGCCCCGGTTGGCGATCAGGATCTTCTTGAACATGGCGCGGTTCCTTCCGTTTTGCCCCGACCGGACCAAAAGCCGAGGCGCAAATGCGAAAAGGCCAACCGGGCGGATTGCCCGATTGGCCTTGGTGTGTGCGTAGACGCGCCCCGAGGGGCGGAATTCAGATCAGAAGCGCGGGCCGCAAACAGCGACGTCATCGCACAGCGTGCCCGCGATGCCGCCAATAAGCGCACCCGTTGCCACGTTGTTGTCGGTGACGTCCGCCAGAACCGCGCCTGCACCCGCGCCAATAAGGCCGCGCTGCACGTCATTGGTGACGCAGCCAGCCAGCGGCACGGCGATAAGCGAGAGAAGGATAAGTTTACGCATGGGGAACTGCCTCGATCGGTTGTTATGATTGAGGCTGAGTCTACCGCATTTGTGCGATTTGAAAAGAAAAATCCCCGTGACCCGGGACGGCGACCGGCAATTCCCCGCCCAATGGCGAAAAGAAAGGGCCTGACCCGCGAAGGGCCAGGCCAAGGGGAAGGGAAAGGGTCACAGACATGCGCAACAGCGACGAAGGGCCGTGCTGTGCGCACCATCAAAGAATGGCAAATAGCCGCCCCGCTGGCAAAGCCGAATCCGCGCATGCCAGAAGGCTGCGCGAAATCCTGCCAAGATGCCAATGGGTTAAGCGGATTCATGCCTAGTCCTGATCCTCGTCATCTTCCCAATCGTCAAAGTTCATCGGCTCGGCATCCGGGGCGAAAACTTCGGGGAAAGAGACCTGGGCGATCTTGACGTTGATCTTCAACAGCGCGTCGTAAGAGGCCGGGTTGAAGGGGTCTTCGGCGGGCACCACCTCACGGCCAAACAGCCACGACAGGCGGCCCGCATCCAGATTGCCGCGCTCGAACGGCTCTTCGCCAAATTGCGCCCACAAGGCGGCCATAAAGCCCGCGTCAGCCTTGCGATCAGCGACCTTGCGGTCTTTGAACCGTTCGCGCCGGGTGATCTTGCTGGCGCCATCTTTCATGTTGGCGCGGCGGATGACGAATTGAAAATCGGAACCGGGAAGGCGGCCCGGAAAGCCGCGATGCTTCAGCATGACTGCACCTTTGAAATGAAAGGGCGGTCAGGGTGGGCAGGCCGAAGTGATCCGGCCCGCCCGGTCAGATCACTTGTATTTGCCAGTCGAAACAGGCTCTTCCGACAACGGGACGGTGTCAACAACCGGCTCGGGTGCAGGCTGGGCGCAAGCCGCGACAAAGCCGACAAGCAGAAGGACGAAAACAGATGTGGTGCGCATGATGGCCTCTGAGTTGTGTGATTTATGGAATCGTCACCATAAGAGGCCACAGCGGCAGAGGCAAAGCGAAGTGCGCGCGATCGGTGGTGTTCCGCCGAAACCGCAGACAGAAAAAGGGCGGGCCGGGCCAACACGGCCCACAGCGCCCGCCCCTTGGTCTTACTTGTATTTGCCGGTGTAGACAGGCTCGGTCGTAACCGCCGGCTCGTCCACGTAAACGACTTCTTCAGCTTTCTTGGCGCAGGCAGCCACGAAGGCGACCATGCAAAGTGCCAGAACGGTAATCTTAGTGCTCGACATCCTCTACTCCATTTAATTGCCGGAAGCGTGCTTTGTGCCGCCCCCTTGTGCGAGGTACAGGCCGCTTGGGTCCGGCCTGTGTGAACAATAGCCCACAAAGCGCGGAATTGAAAAGGAAAATGGGCAAATGCCGTCGCCTGTGGCATAGCTACATCAGCCATCACAACCGGTGCTAGATTTAGTAGGCGCATCAAAATGCCTCCCAAATGCAGGTGTTGCCCTTGATGGTGTAGGCTTCGAAAAACTGGGTCGCATCGGGGGCGGCCTCGCCAGCACTGGCGCGCGCTTGCTTGTCCGGG
The DNA here is from genome assembly GCA_964497815.1 of uncultured Cypionkella sp. Lineage (GTDB taxonomy): Bacteria > Pseudomonadota > Alphaproteobacteria > Rhodobacterales > Rhodobacteraceae > Cypionkella. Next base: position 276 of record CAZCFC010000232.1, on the reverse strand, counting down.
GACAGTGAGGCCAGGAGCTTCACCGTGGTGGACTTGCCGATCTTGCGGTTGTAGGCGGCCACGCGCTCGGTGGTCAGCTTGCGTTCGAAGTCCACCTGGCTGGCGAGCACTCTAGCCTCGGCGGTGAGGGCTGTGGTGTCCGCGGGGTCGGTGAAGTTGCGCTTGTGGCGGGTAGCATCCCACTCTGCGGCCACTGCTGCGTCGTAAGCCTGTGCAGCCTCGAGCTCGGTCTCGAACTCGCCCACGGTGTGCTTCTCGAAGTTGCGGAAGTACTCG
>CAZCFC010000231.1:0-5012 GCA_964497815.1 uncultured Cypionkella sp. | reverse complement strand
CAGCCAGTCTGGACGCAGGCGAAGGGGCCTCCGGCGGGGGTATTTGAGACAAGATGAAAGCGCGACAGGGCCGTCTGGGCCGGATGGCATGTTCTGGGTCTTGCACCCCCTGCCCTTGCCGCATAAAGAACCCGCGAAGAAATGACCTTGGCAGAGGATGACCCATGCCGCTTCTTGTGATGAAATTCGGTGGCACCTCGGTGGCTGACCTGTCGCGCATCGAAAATGCCGCGAAAAAGGTGCAGGCCGAGGTGGAACGCGGCTATGACGTCATTGTCATTGTATCCGCCATGTCGGGCGAGACCAACAAGTTGGTCGGTTTTGTCGAAGGCACCTCGAAGCTGTATGATGCCCGTGAATATGACGCGATTGTTTCCAGCGGGGAAAATGTCACCGCCGGGCTGATGGCGCTGCGGTTGCAAGAGCAGGGGATCGCCGCGCGCAGCTGGCAGGGCTGGCAAGTGCCGATCAACACCACGTCGGCGCATTCCAACGCGCGCTTTGTGTCGATCCCGCGCGACAATATCGACGCCAAGTTTGCCGAAGGCTTCAAGGTGGCGGTGGTGGCCGGTTTTCAGGGCGTGTCCGCCGAAGGCCGCATCACCACGCTGGGCAGGGGCGGGTCTGACACCACCGCCGTGGCCTTCGCCGCCGCCTTCGGGGCCGAGCGGTGCGACATTTACACCGATGTCGACGGCGTCTACACCACCGATCCGCGCATCACCAAGAAAGCGCGCAAGCTGGACAAGATCGCGTTCGAGGAAATGCTGGAACTGGCGTCTTTGGGCGCGAAAGTGCTGCAAACCCGGTCTGTTGAACTGGCGATGCGCTACAAGGTGCGGCTGCGGGTGCTGTCCTCATTCGAGGACACTGACGAGACTTCTGGAACGCTGGTCTGCGACGAGGATGAAATCATGGAATCGAAAGTTGTGTCGGGCGTGGCCTACAGCCGCGACGAAGCCAAGGTGACGCTGGTGCGCGTCGAAGATCGCCCCGGCATCGCCGCCGCGATTTTTGGCCCGCTGGCCGAGGCGGGGGTGAACGTCGATATGATCGTTCAGAACATCTCCGAGGTCGAGGCGGGCAGCGCCAAGGGTGCCACCACCGACATGACCTTTTCGTGCCCCACCAACCAGATCGCCCGCGCCCAAAAGGCGATGGAGGATGCGGTGGCGGCGGGGACCATTTCGTACGACGATCTGGTGGTCGATGCCGATGTTGCCAAGATTTCCGTGGTGGGGATCGGCATGCGCAGCCATGCCGGCGTGGCCGCGACCATGTTCAAGGCGCTGTCGAAAGAGAACGTCAACATCAAGGTGATCGCCACGTCCGAGATCAAGATCTCGGTGCTGATCGACCGCAAGTATATGGAACTGGCCGTGCAGGCGCTGCACGACGCGTTCGAGCTTGAAAAAGCCTGATCTGCGACAGGCTCTTTCCACAAGTCACGCCGGGTTGCATCAGCAGCCCGGCGTTTTTGTTCGCATGATTGCCTTTGCCATCCGCCAAAAGCGCGTCACTTTCGCGCTGTGCCGGGGTTGAGTAGCAGGCGCCTGGCCCGCCGCCCCCCCCCCACAGCCAGGTTCGAAGTAGGCTGGCTTGCCGCGCCCGCCAAGGGGTGGCTGGCGCGCGCGTCCGGCGGGGCAAGGCCGCAGTCGTGCCATGGCCGATGAAACGGCCACAGCACAGACGGGCAGAAGGACCGGCCGAAAGACGGGCCGGCGGCTTTGGCAGCCACCTTCACCTGAACGGAAACGCCCGCATCCGGGGACGGCGTCCCCCCTTTTTGCGGCTTGACCCCAGCGCAGAAGCGACAGGTCAGATGGCTTTGGTCAGGGGCATCAGCATGGCCTGAATGGCATGATAGATATCGGGCTTGCCGATGAATTGCTTGCCCACAGGATGCCCCGCCGCATCCAGTTCCGGGAACCAGCCGCCATTCTGATGATCAATGAAATGATCATCGGCAAACTGCCACAGCCGCCGATACCAATCCTCGTCCGACGGTTGCGGCGCGATCTTTTGCAGGGTGGCAACCGCGCCGATCGCCTCGGTCACGGGCCACCAATAGCGGTCGGCAATGGCCACCTCGCCGCCATGGCGCAACGTATAGGCAAGCCCGCCCCCGGGCAGCCACGCATCCGCCAGCGCCTGTTCAATCAGCCGCCGTGCGGCAGCCACAGCGCCATCATAGGGCCGCCCGCACAGATGCCAGTGCTGCAATGCCAACCGCCCCAGTTCCAGCGAATGCCCGGGCGTCGTGCCCGCCGGGCGGAACATCGGATTGCCCTGATAGGCCGGGTCCACCGTCCAATCCTGATGATAATGTTCGGGCAGGCGCCACCCATGCGCCGGGGCCATCCGCCCAATGAAGAAATCCAGTATCCGCCCGGCGCGGTCGCGGTACAGCGTGTCGCCCGTGGCCTCGAACGCCGCCAACAGCGCCTCGACGCCGTGCATATTGGCGTTCATGCCGCGATAGGTGGAAAACGGCTGCCAGTCGCGGGTGTACTCATCGCAGAGCAGCCCGTGATCCTCATCCCAATAATGCCGGTCAATGATCGCTGAAATATCGGCAATCAGACGATCCGCCTGCGGGTGCCCGACCTTCTTGGCGCTGGACCCAGCCAGCAAAACGAACACATGGCCATAAGCCAGCTTGGTGCCGTCAGCCACACCATCCGGCCCCAGCGACCAGACATAGCCGCCATGGTCGGTATCGCGGTGATGATCCCACAGGAATTGCATGCCCGCGTCGATGATGGCGTCACAATCCGGCACTGCGACCAGTTCGCCCCCCAGCTGTTTGCCTAAAGCATAGGAATGCACCAGCCGCGTGGTGGTGTGCAATTCCTGCACCCCGCCCGGCAGGGGGTTGCCCTGTGGATCCAGACAGTCGAACCGGCCATCGCTGCGCAGGCTGTGTCGGAAAAACCCGAACTGCGCCCGTGCCTGATCCTGCAACCATGCCTGATGCACTGGGTCATCGGCCCAGTTGCCGGGGAAATCGGGTTGCGCAATCGGGGACATCGGCGGCTCCTGCACTGTGGTCGGACGTTGCATTGATACCTTGCCCCCGCATCGCTGCAAGCCCCCGATTGCACCCGCTGCGCTGTGCCGCTAGCCTTTGGGGCACACCATGCCAAGGGCGATATGATGACCAGAACCGATTTCCTGCGCCTTTCCCCTTTCCATCTGGACGATGCCGCCGTGGAATGGGTGGAAACAACCCTGGCAGCCCTGTCCCCCGATGCCAGGGCCGGGCAGTTGTTCGTGCATTCCTCAATGGGCAAAGACCCGGCCGAACTGGACCGGCTTGCCGCCCTGCAACCCGCCGGGATCACGCGCTTTCACACCCCAGATCTGGACTACGAGATTGATTTCATTGACCGGCTGCGTGCAGCCGCCCCCCTGCCCCTGCTGATCAGCGCCGATCTGGAAGGCTCAAGGATGAGCCTGCCCTTCGGCACCGAAGTGCCCAATCCGCTGGCTCTGGCCGCTATCAACGACACCGCAGCCAGCCGCCAGATTGCCACCATCATGGCAGATGAGGCCCGGGTGATGGGCATCAACTGGTCCTTCACCCCGGTCCTCGACATCAACGCCGCCTTCCGCAGCCCCATCGTGGCCACGCGCGGCTTTGGTGCGAACCCCGACACCATCCGCCGCCATGCGCTGGCGCAGATCGAGGTGTTCCAGTCCAAGGGCATTGCCGCCACCGTCAAACACTGGCCCGGCGAAGGCCACGACGATCGCGACCAGCATCTGGTGACCACAATCAACCCGCTGACCCTGCCGGACTGGGAGGCGACGCACGGCGCGCTTTACCGCGCCGCCATCGACGCAGGCGTGCTGTCGGTGATGTCCGCCCATATCGCCTTTCCCGCCTTCGTGCGCGCGCTTGATCCCGACGCCGGGATCGAGGCCTTCCGCCCCGCCTCGGTCAGCCGCGTTCTGAACAATACACTGCTCCGCGACCGGCTGGACTACAAGGGCGTGCTCGTGTCGGATGCCACCCCGATGGCGGGCTTTGGCGCATGGGGCCCACGCGCGCAGATGCTGCCCGAAGTCATTGAAAACGGATGTGATGTGATCCTGTTCTCACCCGATCCTGCCGCCGATCTTGCCCTGATCAAGGCCGCAATTGCCGATGGCCGCATCTCGCCTGCGCGCCTTGAGTCCGCTTTGGTCCGCGTTCTTGGCCTGAAGGCCGCACTTGGCCTGCACCAGACCCGCGTCACCCCCGCTGCTGATCAACGCGCCGCCTTGGGACGCCCCGGCAATCGCATCATCGCCCAAACCATCACCAACCGGGCGCCGACGCTGGTCAAGGACACCCAGAACCTGCTGCCCCTGTCGCCCGACAAAACCCGGCGCCTGCTGATCGTGTCGGGCGGCATCATCTCGCCCATCCACCCCGACCCTGCCCCCTTCGATCTGCCCGACCTGCTGCGCGCCGAGGGCTTCGATGTCACCCTGCACAGCCCCGGCGCGCCGATCGACCCCAGCCAGCACGACGCAATGATCTATCTGTTCGGTGAGGAAACCTTGCTGACCCGGGGCCGCATTTTCCTGGATTGGGCAAAGATCACCGGCAACTTCCATGCCGCCATGGCCCGGCACTGGCATGACATTCCCACCGCGATGATCTCTTTCGGCTACCCCTATTACCTGTACGACGCCCCACGCGTGCCGACCTACATCAACGCCTTCGCCACCATGCCGTCGATGCAAAAGGCGGTGCTGGACTGCCTGCTGGGCCGCGCCCCCTGGAACACGACATCCCCCCACGACCCCTTTTGTGGGCTGGAAGACGCCCGCTTCTGACCCCCCGCAATGTTTCCAAAATCTGCATCCTCTGCGCGCAAATATCCCACCGGAGTGCGGGGGATGAAACCTGACGGCCTGCAATCGCGTGTGCCGCGGGCCAAACGCTGGCTTGCTGCAATGCTGGACTGGCAAGGGCATTCGGATACCCATATCGCCCGCACCTTGCGCATCACCGAACAAAC
>CAZCFC010000230.1:0-5012 GCA_964497815.1 uncultured Cypionkella sp. | reverse complement strand
ACATCGTCGATCACGTCATCGCCAGCCCCGCCAAAGACCGTATCATTGCCGGACCCGAAATAGATTGTGTCGGCCCCGGTCCCGCCCTTGACCAGATCATCGCCTGCGCCCGCACTCAGATCCGTGGCGGTGCCAGACAGGCTTGCGTCCAGCGTATCGGCATAGGCGGTGCCTGCGATCTGTTCGATCCCACTGAAACTGCCGGCACCATTGGTGGCGACATAGCGATAGGTCCCGGACTCGGCGCCGGTAAAACTGACCACCACGCCCTGCGTGCTGACATAGTTGGCAAAGTAGATCGCATCGAAATCCACGCCGGTTTCGCCGCCGTGAATGACATCGGCCTCATGGTCATCGGTGATGGCAAAAGCGTCGGCCCCCGCCCCGCCATACAGCGTGTCGGACCCGCTGGCACCGCTGCTTGTGTCATTGCCGTCGCCCCCATAGACAACGTCATTGCCCGCCCCCGCGATGATGGAATCATTGCCCGCGCCGCCGTCAATGCTGTCATCGCCAGTCTCACCGCCCCAGGTGCCAAGGCTGTCATCGCCTGCGCCCAAAGACAGCGTATCCGCACCATCGCCGCCAAAGACGGTGTCGTTGCCATCACCGGCGATAACGCTGTCATTGCCCGTATCGCCATAGATCAGATCACTGCCGTAATCGCTGTACAGGGTGTCATCCCCATCGCCGCCCATCAACGTGTCGTTGAAATCGGGACCAAAGGTGATGGTCTGATTCGCAGCCCCGTAAATCACTTCGATCGGCGTGACGCTGCCGGTCTTGCTGAGAAACCAGGTGTGCCCCGTTCCCGTCGAGGCGCTATAGCTGCCGCCCGGCTGCACGGTGGCAAAGTATTGCTGCACCCCGGTGGTATCTATCCAGTAAACATCCACCGCGAACGGGGCCGCGTTGACAATGGTCAGGGTGGTGTTGATCGGCCCGGTTGAGGCATCCATGCTGCCGATATAGGCGTCACGGTCGCCGTAGATCAGGTCGTTGCCAAGGCCGCCCTGAACCGAATCTGCCCCGGACCCGCCCCCCAGCGTGTCATTCTCGGCACCGCCGTCCAGCGTGTCACGGCCTGCGCCGCCATAGACCGCGTCGCGCCCCGCCTCGCCCAGAACCTGATCATTGCCCGATGCCCCGGTGATGCTGTCGTTGCCAGCGCCGCCATAAACAGTGTCCTGCCCACTGCCACCATAGCCGATGTCGGCACCGCCGCCCATGTAAACAAGATCTTGCCCGTCCCCCCCCCATGCCCAGTCATCATTGGCATCGCCCGCATAAAGACTGTCGTTGCCGGTTCCGCCGTACAGATCGCTGAAGGTGTCGTTGCCACCGTACAGCCTGTCGTCCCCCGCGTCACCGTAGATGAAATCATAGCCATTGCCCCCCGACAGACTGTCATTGCCGTCGCCGCCGGAAATGGTGTCAGCGCCGTCGCCTGCGGTGACGGTGTCATTGCCGCCATAGGCCGCGATAGAGTCGGCCAAAAAACTGCCGTTGATGCTGTCGTTGCCGGTGCCGCCGTAATAACTGACCATCAGCGCACCACAGGCCTGCGCAGGATGATCAGCCGCCGGGCCGGGCTGTGCAGGTGTTTGCTATTTCGGATCATCACAAGCCTCGGCAACCCCGCGCCAAATGCGTCGGTTGGCCCAAAGCTACGCCAAAGCTGCTAATTCAGGGTTAAGCGGACAATTTGCTGCGAATGATCGGTGAATGTCATCTGCAGGCCCATTCGTCAGATGCAGGCCGCCCGTCTCGCGCAGGCCCAAAGGGCGACATTGTGACATAACCCAAGCTGGATTGGTGCGGATGAAAGGACTCGAACCTTCACTCCGATTAAAGAACAGCGACCTCAACGCTGCGCGTCTACCAATTCCGCCACATCCGCACTGAATCCGGCTTAGATAGCGGCTGTTTAGCCGCAGTCCCCGCCGTTGAAAAGAGGGATTCTGCGCAAAGGTCACACCAAGCTGCGGTTGCAATCGCCCTTCATCCGCGCCACATCTCGGTTATCGGGCAGGCAGGAGGCATCATGACACCGCAGATCGACTGGCAACACCTGCCCGGCCTTGCCCCCTACCCCGAGACTTTGGCAGCCATGGAAGCCCGCGCCGCAGCCATCGCGACAGGCAGCGCGCCCGAGTCGATCTGGCTGCTGGAACATCCGCCGCTGTACACGGCCGGCACCTCTGCCAGACCTGCAGACCTGACAGATCCGGATCGCTTTGCGGTCCATGTTGCCGGACGCGGGGGGCAGTACACCTATCATGGGCCGGGCCAACGTGTGGCCTACACGATGCTCAATCTCAATGACCGCGGGCGCGATGTCCGCCAGTTCGTGTGCGCGCTGGAAAACTGGGTGATGGCGACGCTGGCCGAATTCAACGTCAAGGGCGAACGCCGTTCGGGGCGTGTCGGCGTCTGGGTGGTCCGGCATGATCAGGCCCCCAATCCGGATGGCAGCCTGCGCGAAGACAAGATCGCGGCGATTGGCGTGAAATTGCGGCGCTGGGTGTCATTCCACGGCATCTCGATCAACGTCGAGCCCGACCTTTCCCATTTCGACGGCATCGTTCCGTGCGGCATCCGTGACCACGGCGTCACCAGCCTTGTCGATCTGGGACTGCCCGTGACCATGGCCGATCTGGACGCGGCCCTGATGGCCACCTTCCCGCGCGCTTTTCCGGGATAGCGCCTGCGCCCTGCCCGCGACATCGGCTGTAATTGCATATCAAGGGCCAAAGAGCCACATCTGCTCCGCGCGAATCCCACTGTGCGACTCGGTCGCACCAAAGACCCATGAGGATAACATGACCAGACTTTCCATGATCGCTGCCCTGGCACTTGCCACGCTTGCCGCACCGGCCTTCGCCGGAGATGCCGCCAAAGGCGAGGCTGATTTCAAGAAGTGCAAGGCTTGCCATGCCATCATCGCGGATGATGGCACCGAAATTCAGAAAGGCGGCAAGACCGGCCCGAACCTTTACGGCGTGATCGGCCGTCAGATCGGCACGGCCGCCGATTTCAAATACGGCGACTCGATCGTCGCCGCCGGTGCAGACGGCACCGTCTGGGACGAGGCCGCGCTGGCCGCCTATGTCGCGGACCCGACCGCCTGGCTGAAGACCAAAACCGGCGATGACGGCGCGAAATCGAAGATGACCTTCAAGCTGGCCAAGGGCGGCGAAGACATGGCCGCCTATCTGGCCTCGGTCAAACCCGCCCTGTAACCCGGCCCGCAAGATCGCAACGGGCGGCCCCCCGAACGGCCGCCCGTCTGCCCACCGACCCGCCCCCGCGCCGCAATCCGCTGTCATACCGGCCGAAATGTCCCACCCGGTCCGCCATCGGTTCAAGGGACGAATGGCTTGGCGTGCCCCCCGCGGCAAGGCCCGCCCCCCCTGCGACGATTTATTTGATCCATGTCAAACTCTGACATTGCCCTGCAGCGGGCTGCAAACTAAACACATTCCATAAACCCGAACGCAGAACCCTCTGCGCCGGGCTGAAATGCAACGACACGCAAGTGTAACGACAACGGGAGACGCCAATGGCCGACGCAGCCATCCATGGCCACGACCATGAGCACAAAGGGTTCTTCACCCGCTGGTTCATGTCGACGAACCATAAAGACATCGGGATCCTCTATCTGTTCACCTCGGGCCTTGTCGGCCTGATTTCGGTGATCTTCACCGTCTACATGCGGCTTGAGCTGATGGAGCCGGGCGTGCAGTACATGTGCATGGAGGGTATGCGCTTTGTCGCAGATGCCGCCAACACCTGCACCCCGAATGGCCACGTCTGGAACGTTACCGTCACCGCCCACGGCATCCTGATGATGTTCTTCGTGGTGATCCCGGCCCTGTTCGGCGGTTTCGGCAACTACTTCATGCCGCTGCAGATCGGCGCGCCGGACATGGCCTTCCCGCGCATGAACAACCTGTCCTACTGGATGTATGTCGCGGGCACCTCGCTGGCCGTGGCTTCGGTCCTGTCGCCGGGCGGCAACGACCAACTGGGTTCGGGCGTGGGCTGGGTTCTCTACCCGCCGCTGTCCACCAACGAGCCGGGCTATTCGATGGACCTTGCGATCTTCGCGGTTCACCTGTCGGGTGCCTCGTCGATCCTTGGCGCGATCAACATGATCACCACCTTCCTGAACATGCGCACGCCGGGGATGACCCTGCACAAGGTGCCGCTGTTCGGCTGGTCGATCTTTGTCACCGCATGGCTGATTCTGCTGTCGCTGCCGGTTCTGGCCGGTGCCATCACCATGCTGCTGACCGACCGCAACTTCGGGACCACGTTCTTTGATCCCGCCGGTGGTGGCGACCCGATCCTGTATCAGCACATCCTGTGGTTCTTTGGCCACCCGGAAGTGTACATCATCGTGATCCCGGCCTTCGGCATCATTTCGCAGGTGATCTCGACCTTCTCGCGCAAACCGATCTTCGGCTACCTGCCGATGGTTTACGCCATGGTTGCCATCGGCGTGCTGGGTTTCGTCGTCTGGGCGCACCACATGTACACCGTCGGCATGTCGCTGACCCAGCAATCCTACTTCATGCTGGCCACCATGGTCATCGCAGTGCCGACCGGCATCAAGATCTTCTCGTGGATTGCCACCATGTGGGGCGGCTCGATCGAGTTCAAAACCCCGATGCTCTGGGCGTTTGGCTTTCTGTTCCTCTTCACCGTCGGTGGCGTGACCGGGATCGTGCTGTCTCAGGCCCCGGTGGACCGCGCCTATCACGACACCTATTACGTCATCGCCCACTTCCACTACGTGATGTCGTTGGGTGCGGTGTTCGGTATCTTCGCGGGCATCTACTTCTGGTTCGGCAAGATGTCGGGCCGGGAATATCCGGAATGGGCAGGCAAGCTGCACTTCTGGACGATGTTCATCGGTGCCAACCTGACGTTCTTCCCGCAGCACTTCCTGGGCCGTCAAGGCATGCCGCGCCGCTACATCGACTACCCCGAGGCCTATGCCTACTGGA
>CAZCFC010000229.1:0-5053 GCA_964497815.1 uncultured Cypionkella sp. | reverse complement strand
CGCCGTTCCACAAACAACTCGCCATCATCCGCCCCCGCCGTCGCCGCGCGCAGGATGGTCAGGGCCGCAGCCTCGTCCAGATGGGTGTCAAACGGGCGGAAAGGGGCGTCGTTCATGGGGGTATTCCTTGGCCTTGGCCTTGATCTGGATCAGATAGCGTGCATATGCCGCAACAGTTTCTCTTGTCGTCACCTGTCTAATATGGTTTCACCAGCAGCAGAAACAACGGGATTCTGCCCGCGTCTTGGGCATGGCCGAAAAGGTGGCATGAAAGCCGCCCTTTGATACGGGAAATGAACATGCGTCTTCTGTCCTCTTTCAACGCTGTTGCGGCTGCCGGGCTTGGCTTTCTGATGCAGCCGGGCGTTGCTGTCGCCCAGGCCCTTGAGTTTGTCGGCGTCCCGGTCCCGGCCGGAACCGAGCATCAGCCCGCCGCAACCGAGATCGCCCGCGACCTGCAATGGCTGGACCACACCATCAACATCATCATCATTGGCATCGTCGCATTTGTGACGCTGCTGTTGCTGGTGATCGTGGTCAAGTTCAACCGCAAGTCCAACCCGACGCCGGCAACCTTTACCCATAACTCGCCTTTGGAAGTGGCTTGGACGATTGTTCCGATCCTGATCCTGATCTTCATCGGCTCGTTCTCGCTGCCGGCGCTGTTCAAACAGCAGGAAATTCCTGTCGCTGACATCACCATCAAGGTCACGGGCAACCAGTGGTACTGGTCTTATGAATACGTCGATGACGGTGTGGCATTTGACTCGTTCAAACTGGAAAAGGATCAGCTTGAGGCCGCTGGCTATCGCAAGGAAGACTATCTTCTGGCAACCGATACCGCAGTTGTGATCCCGGTTGGCAAAACGATCGTGATGCAGGTGACGGGTTCCGACGTGATCCACGCCTGGGCCATGCCTGCCTTTGGTGTGATGCAGTCGGGTGTCCCCGGCCGTCTGGGCCAGCTGTGGTTCAACGCCGAGCGCGAAGGCGTGTATTTTGGCCAGTGCACCACTTTGTGCGGCAAGGATCACGCCTATATGCCGATCACGGTGAAGGTTGTCAGCCAAGAGGCGTATGACGCCTGGCTGGCCGGTGCCAAGGCTGGCAACTATCAGCTGGCATCGAACTGATCCGCTTTGACCTTTGATCGCGTGGGCCCCCACGGGGGCCTTCGCTTTACCAGAAAGCCAGGATGACATGACCGATATCCGGTCCTTTGAAAGCCCCAAAGAAGCAGGCTTTGGCGATTTTGTGCAGCTGCTGAAGCCGCGCGTGATGTCGCTTGTGGTCTTCACCGCGATGGTCGGCCTTCTGGTCGCGCCGGTGTCGTTGCATCCGGTCGAATCCTTTGCCGCGATCTTGTTCATTGCCCTTGGGGCAGGGGCCTCTGGCGCGCTCAACATGTGGTGGGACGCCGATATCGACGCCATCATGCGCCGCACCAAGGGCCGTCCGGTGCCGGCCGGTCTGGTTGAACCCGGCGAGGCATTGGCGATTGGTCTGGCGCTGTCGGGCATTTCCGTCGTGATGCTGGCATTGGCGGCCAATATCCTTGCCGCGGCGTTGCTGGCCTTTACCATCTTCTTCTACGCTGTCGTCTATTCGATGTGGTTGAAACGCTCGACCCCGCAGAACATCGTCATCGGCGGTGCCGCCGGTGCTTTCCCGCCGATGATCGGCTGGGTTGCGGCCACAGGCTCTCTTTCGGTCGAGGCGGCGCTGATGTTCATGCTTATCTTCATGTGGACGCCACCGCATTTCTGGGCGCTGGCGCTGTTCATGAATGAGGATTATTCCAAGGCTGGCGTGCCGATGCTGACGGTGACGCATGGCAAGAAGGTCACGCGCAATCATGTGCTGGTTTACACCCTTGCCCTGATCCCGTTTGCGCTGGCCACTGCTTTCACCTCAATCGGCGGGCCGGTTTATCTGGTGGTTTCGCTGGCACTGAACGCGGAATTCCTGCGCGGGGCTTACCGCATCTGGAAGCGCGACGAGGTGCAGGCCGAGGCGGACAAGTACAAGGTGGAAAAGTCGGTGTTCCGCTTCTCGCTTTTGTATCTTTTCCTGCATTTCGGCGCGCTTCTGGCAGAGGCGGCGCTGCGTCCTTATGGCATGGGGGGCTGGTAAGATGGCATTCCGTCCTCCACATGAAATGCACAATCGCCGCTTTGGCCGCAACGTGGGCGTGCTGGTTGTCTTGCTGGCCTTTGTCGCGCTGGTGTTCGCGCTGACCGTGGTCAAGGTGACGAATGGCGACCTGATGCACGCCAACGACGCCCCGGGCGGCTTGGGCAGTACACAACCGATAAAGGTGGCACCATGACACCGCAGAAGAAAATGGCCTTCGGGCTTTTGGGCATCGCCTTGATGATGCTGTCACTCAGCTTTGCCGCTGTGCCGTTTTATGACTGGTTCTGCCGGGTCACGGGATATGCGGGCACTGTTTCGGTTGCCGAAACCGGCTCTGATGTCATTCTTGATCAAACCGTGATAGTGCGCTTTGATGGGTCGCTTGAGGCGGGGATGCCGTGGCAGTTCAAGCCCCAGCAGACACAGATGGTGGTGCGCCTTGGCGAAACCAATCTGGCATTTTACGAGGCCTACAACCCGACCGACCGCGTCGTGGCCGGTACCGCCAGCTATAATGTGATGCCCGATCAGTCGGGCGGCTATTTCACCAAGATCGAATGCTTTTGCTTCACCGAGCAGGTGCTGCAACCCGGAGAGCGTGTGGTGATGCCGGTGTCTTTCTACGTCGATCCGTCGATCATGGACGACCCCGAGGCCAAGCTGATCCGCGAAATCACGCTGTCCTATACTTTCCACGAAACACCGCTTCCGGAACAGCAGGCGGCCCTTGCCCCCGCTGCGCCGAAGTCGATAAACTAAAGACAAGAAAAACGAGGGAACCTGAACCATGGCCCACGCCAAGAACCACGACTACCACATTCTGCCGCCGTCGATCTGGCCGTTCTTCGGTTCGGTCAGCGCCTTTATCATGCTGTTTGGTTCGGTGCTTTGGATGCACGGATCTGGTCCCTGGATGGGCTTGATCGGCTTTGCAGGGGTGCTTTACACCATGTTCGCATGGTGGTCCGAAGTGGTGCATGAGGGTCAGACTGGCGACCACACACCCGTCGTGCGCATCGGGCTGCGGTATGGCTTCATCATGTTCATCATGTCTGAAGTCATGTTCTTTGCCGCCTGGTTCTGGACCTTTTTCAAACACGCGATGTATCCGATGGGGCCGATGTCGCCGCTGGTTGATGGCGTCTGGCCGCCAGAAGGCATCACGACCTTTGATCCGTGGCACCTGCCGCTGATCAACACGCTGATCCTTTTGCTGTCGGGCTGCGCCGCAACCTGGGCGCACCACGCTTTGGTGCATGACAACAACAACCGCAAAGACATGAAAACCGGGCTGATCCTGGCGGTTGCCTTGGGCGCGTTGTTCACCTTCTTCCAGGCCTACGAATACAGCCATGCGGCTTTTGGGTTCGCGGGCAACATTTACGGCGCGTCCTTCTTCATGGCGACTGGCTTTCACGGCTTCCACGTCCTGATCGGTACGATCTTCCTGACCGTCTGTCTGATCCGCGTCTACAAGGGCCACTTCACGCCCGAGCAGCACGTCGGCTTCGAGGCCGCCGCATGGTATTGGCACTTCGTTGATGTGGTGTGGCTGTTCCTGTTTGCCGCCGTCTACGTCTGGGGCCAGTAAGCCGTTTCGACATGAACACAGCGCGGGCCTTCAGGCCCGCGTCTTGCATTCTACGACCCTTCAAGGACCCCCGATGATAAAGCGCATGTGGTTCCCGATCATGATGGGATTGGCAGGGGTGGCGGTGCTGTGCAGCCTTGGTATCTGGCAGGTGCAGCGGATGTACGAAAAACGTGCGCAGCTTGATGCCATGGTGGCCGGTATAAGTACGCCCGCCGTGCCGGTTCCGGTTGCACCGAACCCCGAAAGCGACCGCTATCGTCCCGTCACCGCCGAGGGTCGCTTTACCGGCGAACGGCTGTATGTGCTGTCGGGCAAGCCGCAGATCGGCGCAGGCGTGCGGGTGATTGCGGTGCTGGAAACCCCCGAAGGCCGCAGGATTCTGGTGGATCGCGGCTTTCTGCCCGATGATGAAAAGCACAAGGCGCTGACCGTGACCGACGCTGCCATAACCGGCAATCTGATGTGGCCGCGTGATGCCAACGAATTCACCCCGCCCCCCGATCCCAAGACCGGACTGTGGTTCGCGCGTGACGCTGTCGCGATGGCTGCGCAGTTGAACACCGAGCCTACATTTATTGTCGCCAATGCACCCACCGGCGACGGGATTGAGGCGATTGGCGTTGATACTTCCACTATTCCCAACGATCACTGGGGCTATGCGATCACATGGTTTTCGCTGGCTTTGGTCTGGGCAGTGATGACAGTCGGCTTGCTGTGGCGTATCAGGCGGCGGACAGAGTAGGGGCAATTCATGCGGTATATCTCGACGCGGGGCGCGGCTCCGGTTCTGACCTTTGGCGAAGCGATGATGACGGGTCTTGCCCGCGATGGTGGCCTTTACGTGCCGCAGGTGGTGCCGACGCTGACCCATGCCGAAATCGCTGCATTGGCGGGCCTGCCTTATGAAGAGGTTGCGTTCCGTGTCATGCGCCCGTTCTTGGGTGACACCTTTGGCGATGACGAATTCCGCGGCCTTCTGAAGGCTGCCTATGCCAATTTCGGCCATGCCGCCCGCGCGCCGCTGGTGCAACTGGGGCCGAACCATTTCCTGCTGGAGTTGTTCCACGGCCCGACCCTGGCCTTCAAAGATTTTGCCATGCAGTTGATCGGGCAGATGATGCAGGCGGCTTTGGCCAAAACGGCGGAGCGGATCACCATTGTCGGCGCAACTTCGGGCGACACGGGGTCTGCCGCTATGGAGGCGTTCCGTGGTCTGGCGAACGTCGATCTGTTCATCCTTTACCCGCATGGCCGCGTGTCCGACGTCCAGCGCCGCCAGATGACAACACCTTCAGAGGCCAATGTGCATGCCTTGGCTATGTA
>CAZCFC010000228.1:0-5053 GCA_964497815.1 uncultured Cypionkella sp. | reverse complement strand
TGCGGAGGCATCACCTGGTTCAGCTGCTCATAGGTGATGTAGCCCCGCCCTCGCGCGTCGGCGATCATCTTCTTGACCGCCGCCTGGCTCATATCAAGGGAAACATCGGCCTCTTCGCCTTCGGGTTTGCCATCGTCGGTGTCTTTGGCGGCCATGAGAGCTCCTTACAGGTCGAGTTTGGTCGAATCAGTCAGCAGTATTCGAATCAATAGCGCGAATCACAGCAGGGGAAAGCCGAATCAGTCAAATTCACCCCATCTCGCGCTTTGGGCCGTCCTTAGAGAACTGGATGCTGTCCCACAAGCTGCGGGCGCCTTCCAATTCGTCCTTATCCATCTGCACGCCGTTGCTGGCCAGAACCGCCTCGGCGGTCTTGCCTTTCGGGCCGGCAGAGGCCGAAAACCGGGCCACATTGGCCTGCGCAATCCGCCAGGTCAGACCCTCGTCTGCCAGACCTTCGATGTCTTCCATCGCCTCGGCAATCTCGCGGCGCGCGCCCCGGCTGGCCTCAAGATGCGCCAGGCCTTCGGCAACGCAGAACTCGGCAAGATCACTGTCGCCATGGTTCCTGACGGGCGGCGCAATCTGAACATGGGGGCGGGCCAGCAGCGCATCAAGGGCAGCGGGCGCGGCCTGTCGAATTTGGGCAAGCAACTGCGCGGGTTCGGCATCATGGCCGATCAGCAGCTGCGCGCGCAGGATGTGATGGCCCTCGCCAATCAACTCCATGCGCTCCAGTGCCGTTTCGAACCGGCGGATCAGGCCGGGGTGAAAGATCAATGCGGCAAGGATCACCGCTTCGCGCAGCACTTCATCGGCGCGCTCTGGTGCCGCGGCAAGCATCGAATCCCTGGTCGAAGCCACAGGTGGCATTTCCACAGGCGGGCCAAAACGCCCCTTCTGCCCCGGCTGGCGCGGCACGAAGGGCTTGGTGCTGCGTGGACGCTGACCGAACAACTCCCAGCGCAATTGCTTGATGTCCTCGCCGTAATGGCTGCGGATCGACGGATCAACGATGCGTTTCAGATGCGCACGCAGGGATTTGTCCAGCGCCGCCTTGCGCTCGGGACTGTCGAATGTGCGGCCTTCGATTTCGCGCTGCCACAGCAATTTGACCATGGGCACGGCACCTTCCAGCACCGCCTTCATCGCGCCGGCACCTTGGGCGCGGATCAGGTCGTCGGGGTCCATCCCCCCCGGCATCACCGCAAAGCGCAGGCCTTTGCCGGCCTCCAACAGTGGCAACGCCAGATCAATCACCCGCAACGCGGCGCGAATGCCTGCGGTGTCGCCGTCCAGCGCGATGATCGGCTCGTCGCTGATGCGCCACATCAGGCGCAGCTGATCTTCGGTCACCGCCGTGCCCAGGGGGGCGACAGACGCCTTGAACCCGGCCTCGGACAGCGCGATCACGTCCATATAACCTTCGGCCACCACCAGAGGCTGCCCCTTGCCCGACGCCTCGCGCGCCGGGGCGTGATTGTACAGGTTGCGGCCCTTGTCGAACAGCTCGGTCTCGGGGCCGTTCAGGTATTTGGCGCGGGCATCGGCCGCCATGGCGCGACCGCCCAGGCTGATGGCGCGCCCGCGGCCATCGCGGATCGGAAAGATGATGCGGCCCCGAAAACGGTCATAGGGCGCGCCGCCATCATCCGGGCGGGCGCAGACGCCAGAGGCCAGGATCAGATCATCGGCAATCCCCTTCTGGCGCAGCGCCAGATACAGGCCCTGCCGGGTGTCGGGCGCAAAGCCGATGTCCCAACGGTCCTGCGCTTCGGGCGCAAGTCCGCGTTTGGCCAGATAAGCGCGGGCCTCGGCGGCGGCCGAGCTGCGCAACTGCAGCCGGAACCACTTGACCGCCTCATCCATCACTGCCGTCAGCTGGCTGCGACGGTCGGCCACCTGGGCTGCCCGAGGATCGCGCGCAGGCATCGGCATGCCAGCCTCACGCGCCAGCAACTCGACCGCCTCCATGAACCCCAGATTCTCGGTTTCCTTGATGAAGGTGACGGCATCGCCCTTGGCATGACAGCCAAAGCAATAATAAAAGCCCTTGCGGTCATCCACATGAAAAGACGCAGATTTTTCCTGATGGAACGGGCATGGCGCCCACATGTCACCCTTGCCCTGATTGGACTTGCGCGCATCCCACGTGACTTTCCTGCCCACAACGGAGGACAGCGAAACGCGGGTGCGCAGGTCTTCAAGGAATCCGGGTGGCAAGCTCATGCCTTGATATATCGGCACTTCGGTTGCTCAAGTCCAGTGGTGGCGCGCGCTGCCTTTACATGGGGGGTTTCACACCCCCCAACCCCCGTGGGATATTTGCGCACAGAGGATGAAAATTTCAGGAAAGGTTGGGCGCATCAGCCCAGCAGGTCGGTCATCACCCGATGGAAAATGCGGATGCCGACGGGGATCAGGTCATCGGGGAAATCGTAATCGGGATTGTGCAAGGCGGCGTGCGATTCCCCCGCCCCCAGAAACAACATCGCGGATCTGGTGCCGTGGCCGCCAAAGCGACCGAAATCTTCGGACCCGCGCATCGGCAGATCGCCGGTGTCATGGGGGATGTGCAGTGCGTCCAGCGCCCGGGTCAGATGGGCGGTGGCATCGGGATCGTTGACCGAGGCCGCGAAATCATCGTGATGGGTGACGGCAAGGCCCAGCCCCCATGCCTGCGCCTCGGCCTTGGCCAGCCCCATCGCGGCATCGCGCAAAGCGGCCATGCGGCTGTCTTCGATCGTGCGCAGCGTGGCCCAGATTTCGGCCTCACCCGGGGCTATGCCGAAGGCGGGCTCGCCCAGCCGCGCGTGGGTCAGGGTGACAAGGCGATAGTCCGCGGACAGCGCGCCCCCCTGCCCCAGATCCTGCAGCGCCGGGATCAGCCGCGAGAGCGCAAGCGCAGGCGACAGCCCCGCCTCGGGCTGCGAGGCATGGGCAGTCTTGCCGGACAGGGTGATTTTCAACCCCTGCGAGGCACAGTTCACCACCCCCGGTGCAAGCGCCGCATGGCCCAGCGGCAAGCCGGGCAGATTGTGAATGGCAAAGGCCCAGTCGGGGCGCAACGCGGCGAAACCGGCATCGGCCACCACAGCCGCCGCCCCCGAGCCATCCTCTTCGGCGGGCTGGAACAGCAGGATCACCCGCCCCGTCGCGGGCCGCTTGCGCATGATCAGCCGGGCCAGACCCAGCAGAAAGGTCATGTGCCCGTCATGGCCGCACAAATGGCCCTTGCCGGGGATGGTTGACCGGTGCGGGGCATCAGACAGTTCCTGAATGGGCAACGCGTCCAACTCGGCGCGGAACAGCACCGTGGGGCCATCCGCCCCCCCCTTGAACACGGCCGCCACGCCGTGCCCGCCAAGGCCAGTGACGATCTGGTCGGGATCAAGGCTGCGCAACGCCTCGGCCACGCGCTGCGCCGTCGCCGCTTCGGCCCGCGACACCTCGGGAAAGCGGTGCAACAGGCGCCGCAGCGCTGTCAATTCCACCAGATCGGCGTTGGTCAACATCAGGCCGCACGCGCGGCAAGGGTGCGCAATGCCACCTCGATCTCGTGCCAGGCTGTGCGCGCCATCGAACGGAACAGCATCAACCGGAACTCCTGATCGGAAACGCGCATCAGCAGCATCGACATATGATAGAACGGTGCGCGCACCGCCGTGCCCACCGGAAACGCCGCCAGACGCAGATCCATCGGCACATAGCGCATCAGCGCATCAGCCGCCTGCGGTCCCTCCAGCGACAGCATCACCCAGCCGCCGGATTGGTCCGTCACCGCCGCAGCGGGCCCCAGATCGGGACAGGTGGCACCGATCAGAAAGGCCAGATCGCGGCCAGCCCAGACGATGGTCGCCTCGGCCTTGCTGGCCAGACGGTTCACCCCCGGAAACGCAAGCCCCAAGGGCTTCAATGCCTTGGCCACGGCCTTGTCCTGCCCCGGATAGGGCGCAATCGAGGTGACCACCCCCGGATCGACCAGTGCCAGCGTGGTTCCCGCCACCACAAGCGGCTTTTGCCCATCAAGGGCGGTCTTTGCGATCAGTTCAGGCACGCAACTTCCCTCCATCCTTGTCGTGGAACACCGGATCGCAAACCTCGGCCAGAACGTCGATGCCGCGCAGGCGGTCGATCACCCGGATCCGCTCGCCAATCCGCGCCCGACCGTTCACCAGAAAGCCCATCGCCAGATCCCTGCCGAACATCGGCGAGAACCCCACCGACGTCGTGTAGCCTTGGCTGTTTTCGCGGGACAATGCCTTGCCCGGCACGAACAGATGCGCCCCCGAGGTGATCGCATCCGCCCCCAAAGGCCGGATGCCGACCAGTTGCTCGCGGTCTGGCCCCACCATGCCCGGACGCGCAGCGGCCAACTTGCCGATGCAGTCTTTCTTGGCGCTGACCATCTTTTCCATACCGATGTCATAGGCCGTCACCCGACCGTGAATCTCGGCATGGGTGATGAAGCCCTTTTCGATGCGCAGCACGTTCAGCGCCTCCATCCCGTAAGGCCCGCCGCCCATGGTCTCGGCCCGCGCCACCAGATCGCGGAACAGCGCCTCACCGAACCGCGTCGGCACTGCGATTTCATAGCCTTCCTCGCCTGAGAAACTGATCCGGAACAGCCGCGCCTGCACCGAACCCACTTGCACCGTGCCCACCGCCATGAATGGGAAATCCCCGATCGGCTGATCGAGATAACCGTTCAGCAGCGCCCGCGCCTTTGGCCCCGCCACAGCGAACTGCGCCCAGCTTTCAGTGACCGAGATGAACCGCACATCCCAATCCGCGCATTCGCTTTGATGCACGAAATCCAGATGCCGCATCACCAGCCCCGCCGCCGCCGTGGTGGTGGTCATCAGAAAGTGATGCTCGCCCAACCGCGCCGTGGTGCCATCGTCCAGCACATAGCCATCGGCCCGCAACATCAGGCCATAGCGCACCCGACCCACGGGCAAGGTGCTGAAGGTGTTGGTATAAACCAGATCCAGAAACCGCGCGGCATCGCGGCCCTGGATGTCGATCTTGCCCAGCGTTGACACATCTGCCA
>CAZCFC010000227.1:0-5054 GCA_964497815.1 uncultured Cypionkella sp. | reverse complement strand
GCGGGCCTCGTCCAGCTGCAAGGCGCCATCTTCGGCCCGCGCCACGGCCATGAAACCGGCCGCCTCGGGACGTCGGTCGATACGGTCCAGCGTGGCCTCGGACCATTCGGCATAGGTCTTGTCCAGCAAGGCAAGGTCAAGCAACCACTCGCCCGGGTAATCGACGATGTCCAGATGCACGGTGCGCGGACCGGACAACCCGCCAAAGAACCCGGCGGGACGGCAACGGAAGGACAGCCGCAGCTCTGAAATCGCACGGGTTGAAGCGGGCCAGCGCGGATCATCTCCGGTCAGCGCCGCCAGATGATCCTCGTATGCAAAGCGCGGCAGGGTGACATCGGGCTGCGGTTGCAGATGCACGGCCTCGATCCGGCCTTCGGCCTGCGCGCGCAGTTGCGGCATGCGGCCGCGGTCCAGCAGGTTCGCGACCAAACCGGTGATGAACACGGTTTTGCCCGCGCGGGACAGACCTGTGACACCCAAGCGGACCACAGGCTCAAAAAACGCGCCGGACACCGAAGCGACGGCCCCCTCGATTTGCCGGGAAATCCCGTCGGAAATGGCAGAAAACACTGCAGCGCCCCTTGTGACTGCGGTCAACATAGGCAGCCGGGAAGGGATTTGGTAGGGGGCTGGTGGACAGCCGCGCGCAGATTGGATAACCGGGGGCATGCCCAGATATGCGATGCTGATAGAATATGACGGTGGCCCGTTCAACGGCTGGCAACGGCAGGCCGCGGGCCAGCTGACCGTGCAGGGTGCCATCGAGACGGCTTTGGCGCGGCTGCAACCGGGGGCGCACACGATAGCCGCTGCAGGGCGGACAGATTCGGGTGTGCATGCGACAGGGCAAGTGGCGCATTGCGATCTGGTCAAGCCGTGGGACCCGTTCCGGCTTGCATCGGCGCTGAACGCGCATCTGCGGCCGCATCCGGTGTCGGTGCTGGCTGTGGTGCCGGTGGCTGACGACTTTCACGCGCGGTTTTCGGCACGCGAACGGCGTTATCTTTTCCGGCTGGTGGCGCGCCGTGCGCCTGCCACGCATGACCGGGGAAGGGTCTGGCGGGTGCATGCGCCGCTTGATCTGGCCGCGATGCAGGCGGGGGCTGCATATCTGCTTGGCAAGCATGATTTCACCACGTTCCGCTCGACCTATTGTCAGGCCGCAAGTCCCGTAAAAACACTGGACGAGTTGTCGATTGTCCAAGTGCCCTATCCGGCGGGGGTGGAATACCAATTCACCCTGCGCGCCAGAAGTTTCCTGCACAATCAGGTGCGGTCGATCGTGGGAACGCTTGAACGGGTCGGGGCCGGTGTCTGGTCGCCCGAGGATGTCAAGATTGCATTGCAGGCGGCAGACCGCACAGCCTGCGGCCCGGTATCCCCGCCGGACGGACTTTACATGACCGGGGTCGGCTATCCCGAGAACCCGTTCGCAGAGTTCTAGGTCCAAAAGCAGGGGGCTTTCAGCCCCCCTCGCTGCGCTCACCCCCCGAGGATATTTGAACACAGAGGATGGGCATTAACCCTAATAGGGGGTTAAGCGGCGCGATGCGGTCGTAACCGGCAGAGTGCGTGTCAAGCAGGGTCAGGTCCTGCATTTTCTGGCCAGTTTCTTGCCGGTGCTAACGGTTTGTTTACCCGCGTCGGCCACACTGGCCATGCGGTACAGGCGGGGACGCCGATGACCGCCACAGTGGATGGCACCCCGCGGCAAGATACGTTCTCCCGTCGGGGTGCTTGCCCCCCTTTGCGTCATCCTCTGTGGGCAAATATCCTCGGGGGGGGGCATTTGCTTGCAAATGCGTTTGGGGGGCAGACAGCCCCCCGCCTTGGCGGATCAAGCACGCTGCTGGTGGACCGGGGCAGAGGCTTGGCGTATCACGCAAGGAACCATAGGAGTTCCCGCATGACCTTGACCGACCTGTTGCTGTTGCAGCTTTCCGATCCGTTCCGCATCGGCCTGCTGATCGCCCTTTTCTACACCATGCTGCGCACGCAGGCGACATCTGGCACGTTTGCGCCATTGGCTGCGGGTGCGGTGTTTGTGGCGGTGTTGATTCCATCAGCCGTGCAGACCACGCTGGTGGTGCCGTTCTGGCAGGCGGTGGTGGTCGGGATTGGGGCCGATGTGATCTTGCTGGCCGTTATTCTGGGGGCCTGGACCGCTTATCTGCGCTTCAGGCGCTGACCCTGGATCGCAGAAGGGCCGGGGTTTCCCCCGGCCCTTTGTCTTGTCTCTTGGGCGCTTATGCGTTGTTGGCGTCCGAGAAGATGTCTTTCTTGTGGGTGCCGCCCGGCACGAACAGCGTACCGATCACAACCGTCATCAGGGCGACGACGATGGCATACCACAGGCCGTAGTAGATGTTGCCTTGCTGGGCCGACATGGCGAAGGCCGTAGCGGGCAGCAGGCCACCGAACCAGCCGTTGCCGATGTGGTAGGGCAGCGACAGACCCGAGTAGCGGATCCGGGTCGGGAACAGTTCCACCAGCATGGCGGCGATCGGGCCGTAGACCATCGTGACCAGAATGATCAGGTAGGTCAGGATGGCGATGATCGTCAGTTTTTGCGCGGTGAAGATGTCGATGAAGTTCTGTGCAACGGCCACGGTGGTGTTGTCTTTGGCCACCAGCGGATAGCCCGCAGCGGTCAGGGCGTCGGACAGACCTTTTTCGAAGGTCGGTTTCACGGCTTTGGCGGCGTCGAGTGCGGCTTTCGCGGCATCCTTGGCGGCCTGGTCGGTGCCTTTGTCGGCCTCTTCCATCGCGGTGGTCAGGGCCTTGATCTCGGCGCCATTCTTGGCCGCGTCATAGGACACGATCTCGGTTGCGCCGACCTTGATGATCGCCGGAGAGCCTGCCGCGCCGTCAATGGTCGTCGAGTTGACCGAGAACGAATACAGCTTGGATTTGGCGATGTCGCAGGCGTTGGTGAACTTTACCGTGCCGGTCGGGTTGAACTGGAACGAGCAGTCAGCCGGGTCTGCCGTCACGGTGACTTCGGTCTGGTGTGCGCCGTACAGCATCGGGTTTGCGGTCTGCGTCAGCAGTTTGAACACCGGGAAGTAGGTCAGTGCCGCAATCAGGCAGCCAGCCAGAATGATCGGCTTGCGGCCGATACGGTCGGACAGGCGGCCAAAGAAGATGAAGCCGTAGGTGCCAAGGATCAGCGACCAGGCCACGAAAACGTTGGCCGAAAAGCTGTCAACCTTGATGACGTTCTGCATGAAGAACAGCGCGTAGAACTGGCCCGAGTACCAAACCACGGCTTGACCGGCGGTCAGGCCCAGCAGGGCGATCAGGGCGATCTTGCCGTTTTTCCAGGTGCCGAACGCTTCACGCAGCGGTGCCTTGGATGCAGCGCCTTCTTCTTTCATCTTTTTGAAAGCAGGCGATTCGTTCATTTGCAGACGGATGTACAGCGACACAAGCAGCAGCAGCAGCGAGCCGATGAACGGAATGCGCCAGCCCCATGCGTTGAACGCTTTCATCATCTGCGGGGTACCATCGGCCTGCATCACAGCAGCGCCAACGGCGTCCAGAACGGGTTGGTCGGGGTAGGCGCCGTTCACATAGCCCTGCACCGACAAGATCACCACCAGCGACAGCAGCAAGCCAAGGGTTGCGGTGGTCTGAATGAAGGCGGTGAAGTAGCCGCGCTGATTGGACGGGGCATGTTCTGCCACGTACACAGCGGCGCCACCGTATTCACCACCCAAGGCCAGACCCTGCAACATGCGCAGCGCGACAAGGATGATCGGAGCGGCGATGCCCCATGTCTGGTAGCCGGGCAGAATGCCGACGAGGAAGGTCGACAGACCCATGATCATGATGGTGGCAAGGAAGGTGTACTTCCGGCCGATCAGGTCGCCCATGGCGCCGAAGAACAGCGCGCCGAACGGGCGGACGATAAAGCCGGCGGCAAAGGCCAAAAGGGCGAACACGTTCCGCGTGGCTTCCGGGAAAGCCGTGAAGAAGTTCGCGCCGATCATGGCGGCCAACGAGCCGTAAAGGTAGAAATCGTACCATTCGAAGATCGTGCCGGCGGAAGAAGCAAGGATAACCTTCTTCTCTTCCCCGGTCATCGGACGCGAGCGTACGCTCACATCTGCTGCGTTTGCCATTGTTTGGCCTCCCTGTTTTCCCGGCTTGATGCCGGTCTCTGTTCTGACCGCGCGGACGCGGCCGGTTCCCTTCCTTCTGCACGCGGTTGCCCCCGTGCAGCCTCCGTTCAGGCCGCGACGCCCGCCACGATCCGACCCAGCGCGCGGCGGATGTCTGCGATCAGTCCCATCGCATCAATCGTTTGCAGCACAGCCTGGCCGTCGTAATAGGCGATCAGCGGAGCCGTCTGGGCGTGATAGGCCTTCAGCCGTTCGCGCACCGTTTCGGCGTTGTCGTCGGCGCGGCGCTTGAAACCCGTGCCGCCGCATTTGTCGCAAACCCCCGCCGTGGCGGGTTGTTTGAATTGGTCATGGTAGCCTTCACCGCAGGCGCAGGTGTAGCGGCCCGAAACCCGGCCCACCATCGCCTCGTCATCCACCTCAAGGCTGATGACGGCGGTGATCTTCTGGCCGGTGGCGGTCAGAAGCTTGTCCAGATCTGCGGCTTGCCCTGCGGTGCGGGGAAAGCCGTCAAGGATGATGCCTTTGGCCACATCGGGTTGCGCCATGCGGTCTTTGAGGATGGCCAACACGATTTCATCCGACACCAGCTGCCCTGCCGCCATCACCGCGCGGGCGCGGTTGCCGGCCTCGGTGCCTGCGGCCACGGCGGCGCGCAGAAGATCACCGGTCGAAAGCTGGACCAGACCAAAGTCCTCTTCCAGCATGCGGGCCTGTGTGCCTTTGCCGGCCCCGGGGGGGCCAAGCAGGATCAGGACGGGCGCGGCAGCCTGCGTCATGTCAGGCCCGGTTCATGCGGTTGTTGATCAACTCTTCCACCACTGACGGATCAGCAAGTGTCGAGATGTCGCCCAGTGCGGCATAGTCATTCTCTGCGATCTTGCGCAGGATGCGGCGCATGATCTTGCCCGAGCGGGTTTTCGGCAG